>JBNAIF010000001.1:0-3144 GCA_050043595.1 Nitrososphaeraceae archaeon
TATCTTCTACAATTCCAAATTTTGATAACTGTTTATAGAGAATAAAGACTATCAAGGCGATTATCAAAAAATCAATAATATTTGCTACTAGATCACCCCACATAAATGTAGATTTTCCTATTGTAAACTCCATTGATTTTAAATCTCCTGCTGGAAGAAATAAACCTATAAATGGTGTTATTATATCATCAACTAAAGCAGTAACTAACTTAGAGGCAGCTTGTCCTATGATGAACGCTATTGCTAATCCAATTACTCCAAAAGTCTTTAAAAAAGTAACAAATTCTTAAATGTGAGAAGATTGAGTCATTTAATGATTGTGTCTTAGATAATTAATTTATAAGGTTTTTGGACAGGGTATAATATTTTATTTTTAAAATTAGAGATAAAACTATCTAGATACCGTTAATTATTATTGCATCAATAGAATTAAAAATATGTACAATGTATTAAAGTGTATACATAAAATTTATTTTAAAATAATAAAATATTAGTTTTGTGTATATGAAAATAGGAAAATATCAAAAATATTTGATCATTATTGTGGGAATAGGTTTAATTTCAACGGCTATTTCCATTAAAGATTCATTCCTAGTACCTGTTAACGCGCAGATGAATATGGGACATGATGGAAAACATGGTAGCCAAGGTGGAAAAAGTCAATCTGGAATGATGATGATGTGAGGTGGAAGTGGTGGCCATGGTAGTAAAATTCCAGGAATGGTGCAACAAGTTTGTCATTCATCATGGAGTGAAATGGTGCCACATTATTGCGAACCAGTTTACAAAGTAATGAGTTCAGTAAAAGGATTAAAAATTTTAGATGTTAATCCATTAAGTGATAATCAGTTACAAGTAATTGTAAGTTACTTTAGTAATATTTCAGACTCGACGACAAATACTCCAAATATATTGGTCGTTGGTGGAGGAGGTGATCTTGCTGGTTCGAGTATAATCGATGCAGTATCTTCACCTGAAAAAAAGATTACAACTGAATTAAATTTAGTAGGAAGTGGTTCAATTTATTCCCTGGAAAAAATGCATTTACATTTATTTCCTTTAACTAACTAATTTTTTTCTTTTTAAAAAAATAAGTCATATTAAGTTCCAATTTATTTGAATAAACTGTTGGTATCTTTTATCTTATTTTATTTGATTTTATTTTGTTTGCAAAATAATAGTTTTCTTCTATTGATATTAAGTTAGATTGTACTTGAGCCATTGCTATAATACCAAACATCTTTTTTAATAGAAGGATTAGGGATGATTTTATATGAAATCTCTTGATCAGGGTTAAGAATATCAATAGGCTCGCTTTTTATAGAATCTATTTGAGTTCCATTTTTTGAGTAGGCTATAGCATATATAGTAATATTTTTTATAACAAGCTGGGTTGGATTTTTAATAGTGCCAATTAACGCCTTTTCTTTTCCTTGTGCAAATTCAGAATAATTGTGAACTAAAAGATCAAAAAATGGTTCAGTCTGTTCTTGAATTTCATCGATAAATACATCACTTGAAATAGAATAATTATTCTGTATAATGAATTTGAACGGCACAAGTGAAAATGGATAAACAATTGATGAATATGGATATTCAATCATTGTGAGTGTTTTGTTATTGTTTGTATTTGTAATATTTAGACCCAATTTTACTTCTACAGGAAAATAATTACTATTTTTTACAGATCCTATTATATTGATTTTATTATCAAGATCTTTGAATTTTCTTTGTTCAGTTATATTTATAGAATTCTTCGTAATATTTTCAAACTTTGATATTGCTAAATTTGTATCTAAATTTGAAATAAAAAGTAAAAATACAGAGAAGAATAAAATCAAAGAAGTGGTTAAAATTTTTGCCGTTTTTATCATAGTATAAGAACTAATTTCTATTTTTTAAATATTGTTTTTTCTTTCTAATATATAACAATAATAATTTAAAAAGAATATTATTTTTGTAATAAGATATTTTCAATGCTTACTGCATTTGAACCATTAAATCCACGAGGATTAATCTCCTCAGCCACTCAAATAGGATGACTTTTTAGACAATGCTCTGAACTTTATCCAACTTTATATTCAATTCAGATTGTGTCTCTAGAAATATAATTATAAAATATGCATTAAACTACATAAATCAATTCGAAATTACAAATAACATGAACTAAATTCAAATATTTTTTTTAATTATTTCATAAAATTTTTTATTTTGTAGTATCAAGACTTATTATATTTGTTACCATATTATTTTAAGTTCTGTCATCTTAACATAAAATAACGTCTTTGTATTGAAATGAAACTTCCGCTATTATCTCTAAATTGTTCTAATGCTATTGATGTATTAAGTAAATTGAGATCAAGAAGATACAAATACAAAAAATACATCACTATTATTGTAGATGTTTTATATCTACCGAACATGAGTTACATATTTTAGATTAGGATATTTACAGCTATAGGTCTTTTATTAAGTTAACAGAAACATAATGATGTTAGAAATCAATCCATGTTAAAAAAACGATTGTATAAAATAGACATGAAAGAATTCAATCACGCTCTAAAACACAACATGAATATAAATGTCATATAATTTGAGGTTAGTATAAATTATTTGAATAAGTTATAATTTTTTAAAAAAATCAATATTATAAGAAATTATTTAAATATTTGCAATTCTTTCCAATTCTTTCCAATTCTTTGCAATAATTATTTTATTTTAGAATATTTTATCAAAACCTTTATTAGTTATATGTGAGAGTATTTTATATGTCGCACGTAGATATTAGTTTAGGGGATATTTAAAATGGATATTTTTTTTAAATTAAGTGTATCTTTCATATTTGGTTTCATATTACTAACATCTTCATTTCCTCTAACTTCTATGGGAAAAATATATGTCTATGGATCTCAATATTATGATGACTATGAAAATAATGATAACTCTTTAAAAGAACTAGACAAAACAATGTTCAATAAACCTACGCCAAACGATCCATGGCCCGAGGATATTTTAGGTGAAAATCTTAAAATAAGAGATGCATGTCTTGATGGCAAAGAAATTCCAAAGAAATTTTTAACTAAATTTGACATTGAAGCAATTGAAGTAGATATAGTATACAATGCTATGGGATTTCATGACCCA
>JBNAIF010000002.1:0-9070 GCA_050043595.1 Nitrososphaeraceae archaeon
AATTCTTTTATATTATATATTATGTGAAACCTATAATGAATAAACGTTATTCGTACTTTATGTTGGCAGGCTTAGCAGTAGCTGCATTATTTTTTATTAATACAACTGCAAGTCTTAACGCTCAAGATACGGAAAGTGAAATGAAAAATATTCAAACAAGAGATCAAATAACAGTCTTGCTAGAAGGAAAAAATGTTAGTCCAAATGCTCATATTCATCTTTATGATACCGGTAGTTACCATATTATGGATGGACATATATCTGTGAATATACCCTGTAATGATGATTCAGAACCATTATTAGACGTAATGGGTGGTATAGCAGGATCTGAATATTTCATGAAAAAGATGGACATTCATCCAGTAGCAAATATGTCCATGCCTGGAGACACATGTATGTATCATACTGAGATTGTTTCTGAAATGGGTACAAATGGATGGCTTTATTCTGATATAACATTACGAAATCCTTCTGATGAACCAATAGAATTTCCACCAAACAGTGTGGCAATAGTAGGTGTTAATGAAATAATGCAAGATCCTGCAGATGCTCCAGAAGCTCAAGGTAGCATGACACTACAAGAACGTGGATCAAGTGGCATGGCTAACATGGGTAACATGACCGATACAAATTAATAGAAAATTATAGAACAGACTGGTCCAAATTTCGTTTATTAGGACCAATTTTTATTTTAAGTATTTCCGTAAATACATAATTGAATGAATACCTGGTTCTTAGTTTGAGTTTTAAATATTTTTTCAAGTAATAGAGATTGTATTAGTTTACTTCTTTTATGAGAGTTAATTTTACGAAAAAATGCGTGCTACAAATGGAAAATAGAAATATCATTTCTAACATATTATCTATATTTTATTCACTATGAACATGAAACAAGACAAAGGAGTTATTATCAAATTATTTTTCTTCTTGTTTATATTTCAATAGTTTTAATCTCTATACTTTATTCTCATTGATTTCATCAAATATTTGTAGAGTCAACTTGTAACTAGATAAAGAACAATTTTTTTCAGACAATTTTCATAGTTCAAAATTTCAAATGATATAACTTTTTTCATATACTTAGTCCTTTTTATAAATTTAAAAGATTACGAGCTTTTTATTATTAAAAAATTATCTCTAATTTCGAAATCCTCTAATACTGTTTGATTTTGATCAATCTTATTCGCATAAAACTTTCCTTCTATATGATATTTTGAAACATTCATTTCAAGAAATCCATAACCATTATCATAAATACTTGTAGTAAATGGCAACATTTTTTCTTGAATATAATTTTCTTTTCCAGCTGTCCCTGCAGTTATAAATATAGGATTCTTAGGATTAAAGAAGGTACTGTTAATTTCTATGTCAATTAAACTTCCATTAATTTTGTTATACATTTCCTCAGATATACCCAAAATATTGATTATTGGTTCTGTTTGATTAATTTTGTTATATTTTAATGGTAATGTACGTTCATACCAGTGATTATGTCCTGCTAATATTAGATCCACGTTATAATAATCAAATAATTTGTGATATGTATTTGCGTATGCTATATCTGGTTCGTGTTTACCAGGAACTGTATATAGTGGTTTATGTAATGCAACTATGGTCCAATTAGTACTATTATTTTTAGCATTATTTTTTAAATCATTTTTTACAAAATTATATTGATCTGATAGTTTCGATGGTGAAATAGTAGATTCTAATAGGACAAAATGTATATTTTCTAGATCAAATGAATAAAAAGATTTTGATAAGTTAAAGTTTTTTAAATATTCACCTTTCAAGAATTTATTTTCTCCAAATTGTATGTCGTGATTTCCAAATACAATCTTAGTTTTATTTTTAATTGGTGATATTAATTCATAAAAACAATCTCCTTTTTCTCTATATGACATATCCCCAAGAGAAATAACAATATCTGGTTTTTTATTATTAATTTCATTAATCGTTGATTCACTTTGTTCATTACATCCCCAATCTCCAGTTGCAATAATTTTAATATTATTATTTTCTAATTTTCCATTCTCTATTGTTTTGATATTACTTGTAACATTAATATTTCCATTATCGTTTGACATACTTTTATTATTATAATTTTTACTTTGTTGAGCAAAACCTAATTTTGCACTATTGAGATCATATAACGTATTTCCAGAAATTATTATAAATAAAATTGTAAGCGATATCAATAGATATTGATTACTCACAAACATAATTTGCGATTAGTTTGTACTAATATAATCTATTTAAGTCTATATTCCTTTACATAACAATTAAAACCATTTATTATTCTTTTTTACTATCCCATTTTTATATAATGGCGTACTTTAATGATACTATTTCATCAATTATGTTTAAATAGGCATAATTTAGATAGTACAGACTAATTGAAATTAATATTTGATTCTATATTTGTTAAATTAAGAAATTATCATTACTGTTTATATCCTACTCTTTTTATTTTTATTCTTTTTATATTATCTCCAAATCCAGTTTATTCTCAAGTATCCAATACCACCGATGAGAATATTACTGATAATTATGACTTAGAAAAATTATTTATTATATTTATCAATTTTGAAAGAATCCTTTCCCAACTTGACCTTACTGAAATGAATTTAAATTCTAATAATCGTGATAATGCTTTTGTTCAATCATATATTCCACATAAAACAACATTCCCTTCTATTAAAGATGAAGTGCAAAATATCGATTTAGATCTTTCTACACAAATAGAAGATCTTTTAACATCATTACCACTTTCTATGACCGATAGACATAGATCAATTGAAGGTATCAAAGAAAACATTAATGAAACTCGATCTAAAATAAACGTCTTTTATAATAATTATCTTGGAGAAATAATTTCAAACAATAATCTTAATGTACAAAGTGCGATAGTATTATTAAAAGATTTTAGTAAATTTCATAATACTTTAAATATCAATTCTACGGATAATGACAGAATAATTATTTATCAATCAATGCTTGAAGCTTTGGATAGTTCAAAAAATAAGTTAAGTTCTATACTGGTTGATCAAACTAATACTAATAATATTGAAAATATCTTATCCCTTTATTCTTCTATTAGATCAAATGTAGCAAATAACGATCTTTCACCTGATGATTCTAGAATTACCAATTTAGAAAATGAATTACATCAATTATCAAAGACACAAATAGAAATTAATAAATTACCATCAGATCTAGAAAATTATTTTTCAACTATTAAAATCCTATTAAATGATGCTATTCATCAAATCCAAGAAAATAATGATTATAAAAAAGCCGACAAAAATGTCATTGCTGCTTATCTAGATAATTATGAATATTTAGAAGCTCCAATAGAAAGGAACGATCCAGATTTAATGGTAGATATAGAAATGAAGATGCGGGAAGATTTACGAGAACTTATCAAAAATCAGGAATCTATAAGTGTAATTGAATCATTTGTAAATCAGATTTTAAATAAATTAGATGAGGCTAAACAAATATTGATAACAGATCCTTCAATTACTTCTAGTCCACAAAATACTGGTACCGTCAATATTGAAAATAATTTTGTAGACATTGATGAATTAAGCAAAGGCTTTGGAGCTTATCAAGGAGAACGAAAAGAAATGGGGGAATCAACTGACCCTGCGAAACAAGGAGTACGAAATGATATTGACAAGATCCGGCTAGGTATAAAACAGACATTAGATCTATATAAAGTTGAAAAATATGAAGAAGCTTTTTCTTCTGCACGTTCGGCATATTTAGATAGTTATGAAAATATTGAAATTCCTTTACGTCCAATAGATCCAGATTTTACCTTAGAAATGGAGATTCTTTTTGCAGAATTAAGAAATCTTATAGAACAACGGGCTCCATATGAAACCGTTCTAGCAAAAACTAGTGAAATTCATGATGGTTTAGATGAATCTGAAAGATTAGTCTCTGGCACAGGTTTATTAGCGCCTGGAATTGCATTTTCTTCATCATTTTCGATAATATTTAGAGAAGGCCTCGAATCTGCTTTGATATTAGGTGCAATTATTACCTATCTTGAAGCGTCAAGAAATGAAAGATTCAAAAAACATGTTTATTATGGAATATTCCTCGCTGCAGGAGCTACGGCAATCACGTGGATTATTGCTCAATATATTATTGAAATTTCTGGAGCTCAGCGTGAACTTATTGAAGCTATTGCAGGAATTTCTGCTGTTGCCGTATTATTTTGGGTTAGTTTTTGGGTACTTAATAAACTAGAAACTAAAAAATGGATTGAATTTGTAAAATCAAAAGTATGGAAAGCAACTACTACTGGAAGTGTCATGGTATTCGTTATGTTATCATTCTTTACTGTATATAGAGAGGGTTTTGAAACTGTTTTGTTTTATCAAGCAATGTTATCTTATGCAAAACATATGGAATTTTTCGTCTTTTTGGGTCTTGTACTAGGTTTAGTTGTTATCGTGGGTGTGGCATTATTGGTACGAAAATTAGGTAAAAAATTACCATTACGAGTTCTTTTTGGACTTACTATGGGAATAGGTGCTTATATGTCAATTACATTTTTAGGTAATGCTATACGTGAATTCCAAGAACTAGGTTATATACCTACTACTCATTTATTTGGCATAGTTCCTAGATTAGATATAAACTTAGCAACCATGACTGGAATTCATCCTACCTTGGAAACTATAGTTGCTCAATTAATTTTGTTGAGTGTTTATCTATCTGCTTCTCTGTATATTCTAGTAATTCAACCACGAAGAAGTAAATTGATAACAAAATCAAGAAAATCTATGTCAGACTTTAAAAAATCGAATATAAATAAGAAGTAGATTATCAAGTTTGAAAATCTATGTCAGACTTTAAAAGTTATATTTTTATTCTAATGCAACGCTTATAATTTTGTATTATTTTTAATCTCTTTATATATAACTTTCAGATATATACTGAACCCGATTTTTATATGTTAAGAGAAATAGGCACTTTTATTTTTGATCCAAATGATTACGTTTACGATTCTATGAAGGATAATTTAGATATAAATGATGCTTAGTTAGATAATGATTTAAGTAGAGATTATGTAAAAGAAATTTATAATAGTATACAAAAGTATGACCTCTAAAAAATCTTTTAAGAAAAGATAAATTCCAATTCATCTAATATTACTCTTGGAGCAACAGGTGATTTCAATAGTAATCATCAAACATCTTTATTATTTATTTATTTAGATCAAAATAGTAATAAATTGAACATTTCAATTTTAGGGAATAATGAACAAATTTGTGATAATTTTTAGATAACAAAATAATAATTAATATGTTTTTTTAACTTGATTTAAATATATTTTTCAAGATAATATCAAATACTTGATTAGTAAATACAACTTATTTTAATAAATTCAATTAGATTAATCATGTTAAACAAATAGTATTTTTAATATAAAAAAAATTAAATAAAATTAATTAAGATTTGAGCAAAAAATTTTGAAATAAATTGGAAAAATATGTTATGCAAATAGGTTCTAATTCTCTACATGACACAAAGGAAAAGATTCTCTTTAACTTAAATTACTTTGATTTAAAAAATTTTGAGATATTGTATGCAATTTGAGGTTTAATTAAAACAAATTTACGATTTGTTATTACTTCCTCCCAATCAATCATTAAGACAATTATCGTAATTATTACACCTATTATATCTACTATTGCTACAGACAATAAATTATTATTTGTAATTTCATAGAGCGTTTGGAAAAATCCCTTAGTCACTTGAATCATTATTAGATATACTATGAATCTACCAAGGAAAAACCCAATTATTATACCAATAGATCTAACTTTCATTAAGCCGTAAGATATAAATAACATATTACTAGGTAGAGGCAGAATTGCAAAAACGAATGTCGTTAGAAAGTAACCATATTTTGTTTTTTCGAGATATTTTTTTAATCTTTCCAAGCTATTTTTTCGTTTATTACTTATTATCTTTCTACCAAAAGAACTGTATTTTGATAAAATAATTCTCCCAAAGGTCGTTGCAATAGCCCCAATAATGGATAAAATAATTGGATTAAAGTCTTCATGTAATGTATATGCCGAAACTACTATCATCCACGTTGGTGGAGTGAGTATAGGTATTGCACTTAAAAGAAATATTAATAAGAAAACAAAAGGGTAGGAATATTCTGAAAAGAAAGATGAAAATTCATTTAGTAATTCTTCCAATTATTACTAAAATATCAAACAATAAAGATTAATAGTTTATTATTTCTATATCTCTGATTCTTTTTGTTTTAATTAATCGAAATAATTTAACGTTTTGGAATCTTAAATACAATATGTTTGATAGTATGATATTACTTAAATAATCAAGAATTTATTAAAATAATGTGAGTTTTCAAAGATCACTGAAATTTTTATTTTCTATTTTCTTGTTTTCTGCTATTTTCATTACTCTTGTTTTAAATTCTTATTTTGTTGATGCTCAACCTATTGAAACACAAAATTTGTTCTGGATTAATGGTTCTTCCATGGAAATACCAAGGACTGAAGTATCTGCTACTATGTTAGATAATAAGATCTATGTTATTGGTGGTTTTGATAAATTTGGTAATGTAGTAGATACAGTAGAAAGATATGACATAAATTCAGATTCTTGGACTACTGTTTCTCCTCTTCCACTTCCTCTTCATCATACTGCATCAGCAACTTTTAATGGAAGTATATATGTTATAGGCGGTTATACTAATAATTGGATCCCTACAAATAATTTATTTGTATTCGACCCAGAACAAAATTTGTGGATTGAAGAAACAGCTATGCCAACTGAACGTGGTGCTCTAAATGCTGAATTTATTAATGGAACTTTGTATGCAATCGGTGGAGAAGGGAATGGTGTAATAATGGGAACGAATGAGTCATACGATCCAATAACACAAAGTTGGTCAATAAAATCACCAATGCCTACCCCAAGAAATCATGCGGCATCTGCGGTAATTGACGGATCCATATATGTAATAGGTGGTAGAGTTGATGGTACATCCCCAATTACAAATGTAAACAATAATGAAATGTATGAACCGAGTACTAATACATGGGTAGAACTTAAAAACATGCCATCTAAAAGAAGTGGTATTTCAGCTTCTGCAATAATTGACCAAGACAAAGATATTTATGATATTTATGTTTTCGGAGGTGAAGATATTAGACAAACCTATGATTATACTGAAAGATTTAATATTACTGATGGTAATTGGACTATAGAAGAATCTATGCCTACAGCACGTCATGGTCTTGCTTCTGTATCATTTGAAAATAAAATCTATGTGATAGGTGGTGGTGTTAAACCAGGCTTAAGCGTAAGTAATTTGAACGAAATCCTTTATATCAACCATTCAAAATAATATCAATTTTTTTATTGCTTTTTAATTATTTTGACGTAAAGATTTAATAAATTAGATTTAGATCAAAAATTAGTAATACATGGATTTATTTTTCAACCAGTTTAAAATTTCAAATATGTGTTTATCTGGTGGAAATATTGGATAAAATACTTTTATAATTTTCGATTTTTTTACAACTAGTGTTAATCTTTTATACATTATTTTATTGTCTATTTGAAATGTTGGTATGTTTAATTTTTCTTTAAGTTTTAATTTGTTATCTGATAAAATAATTTGTGAGAATTTTCTCATCAAGGATATATTAGCTAGTTCTATAATAGATTGTGTTGAAATTCCAATAGTTGTAACATGATAATTTAGTAAATCATTCATATTTTCATTTATGGCGATATTTTGAGGAGTACAACCACGTGCACCTGGTATATTATCCCAACCCATAGGTAACTTTTTCTCTGAGATCGCCATCATTGGAAAAAAATATAGAATCAAAAAATTTGACTCAATTTTTTTTAACTCTAATAATCCACCTTTCGTAGATTCTAATTTAATGTCAGGAATAATCATTCCTAAAAGATGATTACATGTTCCATCATCCTTGGGAATGGGCAGGCCATCAGGAAGATTTACTAAATCTTTTTTCATGTATACTTGAATTAGTTTCTTGTCTTTAGAGTCTTTGTTTTAATATCTAATTGACTTTCAATTCTAAGAATTTAATAAAATTTAGGATTTAAAGTCCATAGTTCCAATCATTAGATCTTTGATAGGTAATATACCGTCACTATTTGCCCTAGTCCATATATGATGTCTTTCTATAAATGATGGACCATTTTCAATATCTTCTTTATCATCTCCATTTGGAACATTACCAGGATCCCAGTTTGAATTTGACCATGTTCTATCATCAATTACATGAGTCCATCCATCACCGTCATTGAAATCTAACCATAAATTAAGTAATACGCTTTCATTAACTCTATCAGTTACAATAGTCAAAAAGAATTTGTGTTCTTTATTGCTTTCTATTGTTTTTCCGTCAGGATATGGGAAATCTAATTCTCTTCCTTGAAGATTATGCCAATATTCTACCTTGGATTCTGCTTGTGTCTCGTGAATTGATAATCCAAATCCTCCAAATACAACCTGATCATCCAAAACCCAACCATTTGTACCGTGATTTCCATCTTTTATGGATAAATTGTCCATTTCAGGAGGCAAAATAAATGTTCCTGTCATTACTGTATTGAATCCCATCTCTTCTAATTGGTCAAATTCCGGTAATTCATGATAATTCCAATAAACTCTACCATTTCCTCCACCAGATTCAATTTCTAACCATCCATCTTTAACTGAATGTGAATCTACACCACTCGCTCCACTTGAAAACAGAACTGGATCATTTGGATGATGTTCTCCACTTTCTATTGTTATATCCTCACTTAACGCAAAGTCAGAATTGTATACCCATGATACATTTGGAACTGGGAATTCACCTGGAGTTGTTGGTTCATCTGGAGTTGTTGGATCATCTGGAGTTGTTGGATCATCTGGAGTTGTTGGATCATCTGGAGTTGTTGGATCATTTGGAATTGTTGGGGCAAAGTTTGTAGTTCCAATCATTAGATCTTTGATAGGTAATATACCGTAACTATTTTCCCTAGT
>JBNAIF010000003.1:0-8396 GCA_050043595.1 Nitrososphaeraceae archaeon
GAATTTAAGAAATTTTAATTTATTAATATATTTTTTTATGATGATCATATACCATATTTTTGTTTACATAAAAATATTCAAATTTTTATATCATAGTTTAGGATTACGGCAGATAAAATTCATTTATTCAATATTTATAGTTAATAAAATTAAAAGATCTGAACTGGTATAAAAATAAATAAAATTGATAAAATATAGTTGTTGATAGTTTTATGAAAAATATTGAAAAGTTTTTATGATTGAATTCAAATTAATCTAATAGTATTTGTCAAATGAAGTAATAATTTCAGGTCCATCTTCAATTAAATTAGCTGAAAATATCTCAAACCTGTTAAACATTAATCTTGTCTATCCAGAGTTAAAAATTTTTGATGACGGCGAAAGTAGAATTAGAATAAATGGAATTAGTAATAAAAATTGCATAATTGTTCAATCGCTTTATCCTCCTGTCGATAGACATATAATGCAATTATTAATGATAGTACAAAAATGCAAAATAGAAAATGCTGAAAAAATTACGGCAATAATTCCATATATGGCTTATGCTAGACAAGATAAAGTTTTTCAAGATGGAGAAATAATCAGTATAGCTCTTTTATCAAAATTACTTAAAAGTTTAGGTGTAGATAAAATAATAACAATTGACATACATAATGAAATATCTGAAACATACTTTTCTATGGAGTTCATCAACATATCTGCAATCCCAACATTGGCAAAATATATTATAAACAATTACAAATTAAAAGATCCGATTGTTGTTTCACCAGACAAGGGCGGTCTTA
Organism: Nitrososphaeraceae archaeon; assembly: GCA_050043595.1. Classification (GTDB taxonomy): domain Archaea; phylum Thermoproteota; class Nitrososphaeria; order Nitrososphaerales; family Nitrososphaeraceae; genus TH1177. The sequence continues at coordinate 786 of JBNAIF010000003.1, forward strand.
AACGAGCACAAAAATTTGCCGATATTATCAAAAGCGAAGTGACATTTCTTAAAAAAACTCGAGATAGAAACACAGGTAAGGTAATAATGGAAGATAGGACAGATACAAATTTTGAAAATAAAGACATATTATTGGTAGATGATATGATAAGTACTGGAAGCAGTATAATAGAAGCATGTAAGATTTTAAAGCAAAAGAATGTTCATAAAATATATGTAATATGTACTCATGCCTTATTTTTGAATAACGCATTACCAAAAATAAAAGATATTGGAATTAATAACATAATTTCAACGAATTCTATTCCTAATGAGTGTGGATCTGTTGATATTTCACAAATAATATCTGAAACAATATAAAAAATAATGAGAGTATAACAAATATGAAATAGAGATTGATAGACATAAGAATAATTTTTTTAGGTACTTCTGCAGCCATTCCAACAAATCAAAGAGGATTGTCATCAATTGCAATTCTAAGAAAAGATGAAGTTATGATATTTGATGCAGGTGAAGGAATGCAGATAAAATATATGTGTGCAAATATTAGCGTCAATAAAAAAATGAAGATCTTTATAACACATATGCATGGCGATCATTGTATTGGAATTTTAGGTTTATTGCAAACGTTATCATTGATGGGTAGAAAAAAACCGATTGATTTGTATGGTGAACCAAGGTTAGTAAAATTCATTATAGAAAATATAAAAATAATAAAATTTGGAACTCGATTTAATATAAATGTCCACAGTATTTGGGATGAGGGAATTGTTGTTAAAGAGAAGGAATATCAGATAAAATGTTGTAAAACAATACACTCTACAGAAAGTTTTGCCTATTTATTAGAAGAATTTGAACGTCCTGGAATATTTCTTGTTGAAAAAGCAAGAAAAATTGGAATACCAGAAGGTGAAATGTATAATAAATTACAACATGGTAAGAATATAATATTTAATAAAAAAATAATTTATTCAAAAGAACTAACTGGTCCAAAAAGAAAGGGTAGGAAAATTGGCATATCTGGAGATACTAGAACTTCAAAAAAAATCCAAGATTTTTTCAAGGGATGTGACCTTTTAATATTTGAATCTACGTATATGAATAAAGAATATAAAAAAGCCGTAGAAAGTATGCATTCAACATCGGTTGAAGTTGCTAATTTGGCTAAAAATGCAAGTATAAAAAAATTAGTATTAACTCATTTTAGTTCCAGATATAAGGATCTTAGATACATGCTGATGGAAACTAGAAAGATATTTAGAAATACATGCGTAGCAAATGATCTAGATACAATAATAGTTCCTTATATTAAATAAAAAGTAAACAAAAATGATGATTTATTGGTTATTTCCTTGCGTTATATTGATTATAATTTCAGCAGCGACGCTGGTTGCATTTGTATTTTCAAGCGTATTAATTAAACCTTTTATTTGTCCTATTGCATTTTCTTCAATAATAGATGAATCCACAGAGGTAGAATTTAGTTGTTCTAATACATAATTAATTGCAGTATCAGTAGCATTAGTATTCTGTGTCATATTGATAATCAAAGGAATAGTCGCTAACCCATCGTCTTTCATAAATTCCTCGGTACCATTTACATTACTATTATCTGCTGTGACAGAATTATTAGTATCATTAACCATCGTATCTACAACATTGGAAGTAGAAATAGTGCTATCTTGGGCATAAAGTTGAGGAATAAAAGAGGAAGTTAGCAAAAATCCACCCAATATTATTATAAACGAAATATTTAGATACTTCATAACACTTTGTTTTAAGTCAACCAAATTTTAATTTTTCTAATTATGTTTGACGGTAACATATAAAAAAAGTAAAAGTAGAACACTTTTTGTTATTTTTTATATTTTTTGTGAATAAAATCTCACAAATCAAAGATAAAATTTGAAAATTAGTCTTTAATTTGAAATAAAACGTAGGTGATAAATAAACTGGTCTCGTTATAGATAAATATCACAAATTTTATAATAAATTAAAAATTGACAAAATCAATAATTCTGTTTATCTTAAATAGAGTTTATATGCAATCTCAACCACCTTCAAAAGTAAAAATTAGACTAGAGATTTATTAAATTCATTCAGACTTATTCTCATATTTATTCAAAAAAGCTAACAAAAATGAAAAATAAACTAGTGATAATTAATTTTTCATAAAAAAGATGTTAGGCTTGAGTTCGAGTAGATGGTAAATCTGGATGTTCAGTTTGAAGATGTATCCTTAAATCTTTTTTATTATAACATATTCTACCACAAATTTTACACACAATCCTCTCGTATTCCTCTCCAGGTCGATAACTTTTGGTAGATTGAACTTGCCCAAAAAGCTGTTCGAAATATTTGCGTAAGCCGAACATACTTATCATAAGTAATTTTGACTTTATAAAGTTATGCATAATTAATGAATTGGTTACCCAGTAGAAGATAGATGCGATATTAGATCTATTTATAAAGTTATTTTACAAAAAGAGAGTTTAGAAAGTAAAATTTTTTTATTGATTGAATACTTGTTTATTCAATAGTGATTAATAATGAATATTAACGAATTTATTTCAATACTTCCAGCATCGATAATAAAAGGAAAAGATATTAAAATTTCGGATGATGTATTTAGAGATTTATTTCAATTCAGTAAATTACATAATAGAGATAATTTTTATTATTTGAATTTTGGTAGTAACAATTATAATGTAATTAAAATTTCGAAAGAATTTCAAGTTAAATGTACTACATTAATAGAAATTAATGATCTTCCTTCTTTAAAAGATAAACAAATTCCAAAAGATGTAAAAGATTCATCAAAGATAATTTATTCTAATATAAATTCAATAAACATCGAAGAATCATCAGATCTATTTTATTTAACTATGAACGAAAATCATATAGACATATTAATTAAGAAATTTGAAGAACAATTAAAACCTGGTTCAAAGATAATAACAATTTTTTCACCACCTGGAATGATTATTCCAGATGAAGTGGATTTTCCATTCATAGTTTGTAAAAAACCATTTAAATATGCTAATACCATAGAAGAACAAATTGAAAAAATATATGGTAACAAATGTATAGACTTTACTGCTTCATGGTTTTTAGCTGAAAAATATATTGAAAAATTAAAAGCTACACCTGGAGAATATTTTAGATTTGTAAATATGTTGATGAGTATGATTATATGGATAAATGCATGGAATCTAAATGTATCGTGTGAGAAAGAAATTCCGCCGCCAGTTCAAACATATATTGGGATATTAAAACATTTCTTTAACTTAGATCTAACTAAAATGATTAAAGAGTCAAAGTAGAAAATAAGAGATATAGAAATTGACTATGATACTTTATAATACTATCATAAAAGAAAGAAATTAAAATAATAATAATTAATCGTTTTATTACATGGTAAAATCATCTGCTAACAGTAAACAAGGATATGTAAAAGAATTAGAAAAAAATGGGATAAAACCAAAGAAAATTTACACTAATTTTACAGTTCCACAATTAGTAGAATTAGCTATTGCAAATAAAGAAGCAAGATTATCATCCACAGGTGCATTATCTGTTATTACAGGAAGATTTACTGGTAGATCGCCAGATGATAGATATATTGTCAAGGATTCGACTACTAAAAAAACAGTAGATTGGGGAATAGTTAATCATAGTATATCTGAAGAGAATTTTGAAAAAATTTTTGATAGGATGAAAAAATATATCAAGAATAAAAATCTCTTTTTATTTAATGGATTTGTAGGAGCAGATAAAAAAAATCGATTTCCAGTAAATATACTAACAGACAAAGCATGGCAATGTCTTTTTGCAAATCAGATCTTCATCAAACCAAAGAGTAATGAAGTTGTGGATCAGAAAAAAAATGGAGTTACATTAATATCGTTAAATGATTTTAAAGCATTTCCCAAGAGAGAGGGAACAAGAACAGAGACATTTATTATAATTAATTTAAAAAAGAGAATAATTTTAATAGGATCTACATCATATGCAGGTGAAATTAAAAAATCATTATTTTCGTTTATGAATTATTATTTACCACAAAATGAAGTATTCCCAATGCATTGTTCTGCGAATTTAGGCAGAGACGGAGATACAACATTATTTTTTGGGTTATCAGGTACTGGAAAAACTACTTTATCAGCTGACCACAACAGATTATTAATTGGAGATGATGAGCATGGATGGTCACCAAATGGCATATTTAATTTTGAAGGAGGTTGTTATGCAAAATGTATTAATTTAAAAAAAGAATCTGAACCGCAGATTTGGGATGCAATAAAATTTGGTTCTGTAATGGAAAACGTAGTAATTAACAATGAAACAAGATTACCAGATTATACAGATAAAGAATTAACAGAAAATACAAGAGTAGTTTATCCGTTAGAATATATTCCTGGTGCTATTTATCCAAGTATAGGTCCTCATCCTAAAGTAATCATATTTCTAACTGCTGATGCGTTTGGAGTTATGCCACCAATATCAAAATTGACCAAAGAAGCTGCAATGTATCATTTCATGTCTGGATATACAAGTAAATTAGCAGGAACAGAAAGAGGAATTACCAAACCCAAAGAAACATTTTCTCAATGTTTTGGAGCTCCATTTATGCCTTTACCTGCTTTTAAATATGCTCAAATGTTAGGACAAAAAATAACAAAACACAATACAAAAGTTTATCTAATTAATACTGGTTGGTTTGGAGGTCCATATAAAATTGGAAAAAGAATAGACTTAAAATACACAAGGGAGATGGTTACTGCTGCAATTAAAGGAGACTTGGAAAATGTAGATTATAAAATACACGAAATATTTAACATCCCAATTCCAATTGAATGTCCTAACGTACCAAAGGAAATACTAGATCCGATAAACACATGGAAAGACAAGAAAAAATATAAGGTTATGGCAAAGAAGTTAGCAGGATTATTTGTTACTAATTTTGAAAAGTTTGAAAATGTTTCAGATAACATAATAAATGCAGGTCCTAAGATAGATTGATAGATTGTCAAAATATATAGAATTATGATAACCCTTAGAAAATTATTAGTATATAGATTCTTAAAGTAGCCCGGAGCAGATTCGAACTGCTGTCTCCAGGTTTCTTCTTTATTAGATCCAGAGCCTGAAATCCATAACCCTCACCTTGGAGTTTGGCCACTAGATTCGGCATTACATAATTAAATACATAATTCGACCGGGCTTTTCGAGCTACAAAATATAAAAGAATTGACGGATATTTGATTTTATCGAATTTATTTACTCTATGAAATTGTTTATTATTATATTCAAAATAAGAATAAAAAACTAATTATAATAAACTTCGATTTATTACCATAAGATATATAATATTATATACAAATAAATGTAATAAGTCAACAAATAAAGTAATTTTGAGTATGATTGATTATTTCTTTTAGACTATCCTATTATTGTCAATATTAGCTCAAGAATGTTTAATGTCATGATCTTCGGACAAATTAAATCCTGGATATAGTGTCATTCCCCCATCTATAAAAAATGATGAACCAGTGATATAACTTGCTTTATCAGATGCAAGGAATTCAACTAAATTTGATACTTCCTCTGGTTTTGCTATTCTTCCGAGTGGAATCTGTTTCAACACTCTTTTTAATTCTTCTTTATCTTCTTTTAATTCTCTATTCATGTCTGTTTCTATCGCACCCGGTGCAACCAAATTTGCTCTAATATTATCTTTCGCAACTTCTAGTGCCAGTGTTTTTGTCATCATTTCTAAACCAGCTTTAGATGTTGAATATGGAATGTAGTGAGGTTTTGGGATTTGTTGATGAACTGAAGAAATATTAATTATACAACCACCTTTTGGATCTTGTGATTTCATTTGTTTTACTGCTTCTCTACTTAAAATAAACGGTCCGGCTAGATTAACATCAATGATTGAATGCCAATTTTTCATATTTGTTTCTGTTAATGGGATATCTATTTGTATTCCTGCGTTATTAACCAAAACATCTAATCTTTTAAAAGTATCTATTGTTTTATCAATTAATTCAATACATTGATCTTCTTTTGATATATCAGCTTGAATTGCTAAAGAATCACATCCAAGATCTTTGATTTCTTCACTAACTGCTTTGGCTTGTTCTAATTTAAGACCATTTACCACTATTGCTGAATAACTATCAGTTTTTGCTAATCCTAATGCAATTGCCTTTCCTATTCCCTTGCTAGATCCTGTTATTATTGCTACTTTCTTATCAAATACCATAAACATATTATTTCAAAATTTATATTTAAATATATCAAATTATGTATACAAATTCATATTTAAACATATCAAATACCTTAAGTTGTATACAAATTCATATTTAAACATATCAAATCTTGTATAGTTTATAATCACATAATAATCAAAGGATTTTTATTACACTTTTGTATTAAGTTACCATGTGGATAATATTAATCAAGATGAATTGTTAGAAAATGCAAAAAAAATATTAAAAGATAATTGGAATGGAAAATTAACTATTCCTTCTGCTACACTTTATCCTCATCAATGGAGCTGGGACTCTTGTTTTCATGCGATTGGAAATTCTTATCATGACCCAGAAAGAGCTATAGAAGAGTTGGAATATTTGTTTGATGCCCAATGGAAAAATGGTATGATACCTCATATTGTTTTTAATGCAGATGAAAAAACATATTTTCCTGCTGCTGATTTTTATCAAGTTACAAGATCAGCTAATGCTCCAACACACGTAGGAACTTCTGGATTGACACAACCACCCGTTCATGCAATTGCGTGTTATTATATCTATTATAATCATCCAGATAAAGATGGAGAGGGAAAAGAATTTTTAAGAAAATCATTCAAACATTTAAAGAATTTTCACAGATATTTGCTTACAGCAAGGGATCCAGAAAGTTCAGGTTTAGTTACATTATTTCATCCCTGGGAGTCTGGTACTGATAATTCACCTATTTGGGATGAAACTTTTTCGAGAATAAAAGTAAAGGATCTGCCAAAATTCAAGAGACTAGATATTGCCGCAGTAGATGGTCAAGAAGATATGAGACCTAGTGATGATACATATAATAAATTCATCTATTTGATAGAAATAATGAAAAAACATAATTATGATGACAAATTAGTTTATGAAAATACTCCATTTAAAATAAAAGATGTTTTATTTAGTAGTATTTTATATGTTGCCAATAAATATCTTATTAGAATAGCAGGTATCATTGATGAAGATACTACAGAAATAAATGAATGGATGAATAAAACTGAAAGAAATTTTTATCGTTATTTTTTGCCCCTTGACCAAGTAAAATTAGGTAATCATGAAGACAATCTATTTTATGATTATGATCTAGTCAAAAGAGATTGGATTAGGAAAAAAACTGTTAATTCATTAGTTCCAATTTATACTGGACTATTATCTAAAAAAGAAGTAGAGATGATGATAAGTTGGACAGATCATGCTCATTTTTGTGGACAGGATGGTTTTTGTCATGTTCCAACAGTTCCAAGTACAGATTTAAGTGAATCATATTTCCAACAAAATACATACTGGAGAGGACCAGTTTGGATAAATACCAATTGGAT
>JBNAIF010000004.1:0-16868 GCA_050043595.1 Nitrososphaeraceae archaeon
ATCTGTTTTTGAAATATTAATTTATACTAATTTAATAAATAACATCAACAAAATAATTTGTTTATGATAGATACCATAAATAAATATAACAATATCTCTAGTATTTTTGTGGTTCAAAAACTTGAAATAATAAATAATGAATCTTATGTGAATTTTGTATCGTCTATAAATTCAAAATATACTGAAAATATGTATAGACGAATACTTGCTTGATTCATGAAGTTTTGTGGTATTTATGATTTAGATTCTTAAATTACTAAAATATTCTAATATTGAAATAGAAAATAAAATACGTGACCTTATAATTAATATGAAAAATAATAACAATACAAAGAGTACAATTGCAGTAACTTGTGCAGCAATCAAACATTTCTATGAAATGAACGATGTTTATCTGCGATGGAAAAAACTTGTAACTACTACTATTAAAATCTCTAATAGTTTAACTATATTTTATGATGATTATTTCTGTCATATTTTTGAGTAACTTTGTTATAGCAAGTTTATTAGTATATTATGTTTTTTTACTATTACAATAAACTTCCTTATCAGTAATGGTTGTTATAAAAAAAGAGGGTAACATACGACCATTACTGATAATTATTATGTATATTTTCTACGTATTTCTAAATGAATTATATTGAAAATGTTAAGATATTAAAGTACACAAGTATAATTAAAAGAATAATCAAGAAATAATTTGCATAATCCAGAGCAAGAATATTTCATGATCAATCTCATTCTTGTTCTGGACTATGTAAGATAATTAATTTTCGATAACTGTCATATACATCTTTGACACCTCATCATCACAACTATTTTGGATAATTTGTATATGTTCTATTTTCTATATGCTTCTACATATATAATGTCAATAATATTTATTATTTAAAATAACTATAAGACACTTACACATCCAACAAGTCATTACTTGCATAGTCCAGGCCAAAAAGAATATTTACCGTCCAGTATATTCTTGGTCTGAACTCTATGATATGCAAGACAATTAATTTATTCGACGAATGTTCTATAAATTTTATTTAGTCAAAAAAACATCTTATCTTGTTGTAGCGTATTCACTGATAATGGTCGTGTATCCTAACATGTCTGCAAATAATACTACGACCATTACCATTTTAATCCATGTTTAATTCATTCGATGAATGCTCTATAAATTTTATATTCTTTAAAGATAGAAAGTAATTGAAAGTATTGTTTTCATTCAGTAGTGGTTATTGTGTATAAAATATACATAATAATCATTACTGTTAAAGTATTAACTCATTATATTGTTTACAATCTATGTTTTTGTAAAATATTTAATTCGATAAATGCTCTATAAATTTTATTAGTTATTCATTTTTATTACAAGATCCTATCTATCAATAGGACTGTATTCGGTGATGGTTGTATATCTTAACATGGCCTCATAATATACAACTATTACTGATGTTTTTGTTATCACAAATTCATTCGACGAATGCTCCACAAGCCTTTTAGATACTCGAGAGAATTATTGTTTATGCATGACCTATAGTTGCATTTCATATGTTCATGCACAATTGCTATATCCAAGACAAGACCAGACAAGTCATTTTCAGTGGACCTATTAGGTCCACATTTTAATTTATAATAGATAACTCCGATGATATCTGCGTTATAACAAAACAGAAAATAAACATCATAAAATGAATGTGTTTCAAGTTGCTATATGGACTAGGGTGTAATGAATGGTCCATATCTAGGAGAGATGAATCACCATTGTGTTACCAATACGGAGTAGGCAGAATAGTAGTCAAAGATATGGTCTTCAGAGAAGTAGGTGAATATGAGGAATAACCTTTTTCTTTTTTATTTAGTTCAACTATTTCTTTAACTCTTACCATCTTGTATATATAGTAATATGAGTTCAACTTTTTCTTGAAATCTTGTTATTTGTGGTATAACAATTAAATAAAATAATTTGTTTATTGATTCCCCGATTCATACAAAAATAATCTATATTATTGATTTTTGCGATTGTAATTTCCAAAAATCTTTATGATTACAATTGCATTATTAAAGAACCTAAATATTAATGAAAAAATTTTAGAATAGTAAAATTTGTCATTTAAATTTGAGTACATGTATATAAAAATTAGTTAAATGATAATAACAAACAATATAATAAATATTGAATAGTGAATTTAAAAATCAATAATGGAAAATCAAATAATCAAATATACGTGAACTGTATTTTTATTTATATCACTAATATTATGATCTTTAGATCTTTATTTCAATTATTTCGCAAACATAGCATTTCATTAACTCCAATCTGAAATTCATGTGGAACAGACATAATCTTAACTATGATATTTTTCTTCTTTAAAGCAGAAATTAAATCATCAAAATATTCACACGAATGGTTGTATGGACCTTGTATTGGATAAATTCTCACTTCTTTGGAACATACTCTAAGTAATTCTAAAATTGAGTATAGATGAAATGAATAATCAAATAGATCACTATAGTAAAAAAGCAAATTAGCACTTAAACCCAAATCAAAACTATTATCTTCAAATGGAAGTATAGGAAGTCTTGCGTTTATATAATGTTTATCACGATTATTCCCTTCCTTAAAATCAGATTCAAATATTTTTAATGCTCTTTTTCTATACTGTCTTAAACCAGCAATAGACTTGTAAAAATCCCAATTATAAAGATGTGAAGCTAGCGATATTTTTTCCAAAGTAAATTCAATATCTTTTTCAGCGTTTTCAACCAAAGATTGAATATCATTTCCAAATAATGGATCACATCCAATAGCATGGATACCTTGTCTGTTTGCTTCTGCAACAAAAGATGATGGTCCTGCAGGACAGTCTAATATCTTAGATTTTTTCAACAAGGAAATATCATAGAGATCAAACATTTGTTGATATTCAGTAAATGTACGTCCATAAAAGACCACTTTATCTAAATGAAGATAATTTTTTGAATCAATATTATTATTAGAATCTTTTTCCTCCATGAATTTATTTCTTAAATATTAATCTAGAATTCTTTATATAAAGTACCTCAACTGTTAGTTTGTTATATTTATGATATTCATCAGATATACAATTCGAAAGTACCATAAGTTAATCTAATTCATTTTTATGTCGCAAAATATTCTTTTCATAACATTAGTATTTTTTGATTCAATTCCTTTATGTCGAAGAATTTAATCATGTAATTAATATTATTAGATAGAAAATGATTTGTAAGACAATTTGGCTTAACTTTTGACATTATTTGATATAAGAACTGGTATTTCTAATAAAAATATGTTATGTATAATAGAATCACAGATAGGTCACATAAAAGTTTCTATCATTAATACAGATATATTATTCCTAAATACTAATTTATCCAATATTATCTATTTACTTAAACAGAATGATATAATTATATCAATACAAAAACATAAAATTTCCAATATTATTTAATTAATCCTAGTTTAGAAATTATTTGAACATTTTATATCATGTATTATAGATCATCAGTACTTTTTGTTGGACAATTTGTTTTATATATAAATATAGGATCATGTTAACATATTCTAACACAATATTTCTTGTAAAAAATTGCAAAATGATATTGAATAACAAATTTTTAAACCATATTTGTATTCTTGTATCCAATATTTGACAATGTACTTTGAAAATTCAAATGAGAATTTGGGATATATCTATTAATATATTATCAAAACCATTAAGACAATATGATAGTTATATGGAGCTGTGACTATATCTAGTGGTTATGTAGGTTCCAGAGTATTCTAAATTGTCAATAAATTATTGAAAAGAAAGTATATTTTTGATTGTATTAACTTATATTATTTTTATATTTATTATCAGTAAAGTAGAGCATTTTGATTCAACACCTTATACATGGAGAAAAATTGTCTATAATTATAGTAGCTTGTCCAAACTCATGTACCAATTCTATAGACTCTGTATTATCCAGATGCACATTGTACTCTAATGTCTTTTTATCAGAGTTATAAACAGGATCGAATAATTCTACTATTGCAACATCTTGTTGTTGTCCTTCTTTTTCATCTAAAATTAATACTGCGTTGGGTGCATTCACTTCAAAACTATCGGATCCAGTTGACCAATTGCCTATGAAATTAGAGGTTGTTACAGATTTTACGATTCTATCTGGTCTATCTGCAACCAATATGGTTTTGTCAGAAACACCATTTAACTTTAGTGAATAAGCCATTTCATCAAATATTTGTACAATTAAGCCAGATTGCACATGCTGAACAGCGAGAAATTTAGGTGCATGTTCTGTAGTACTTCCGTCTTCTTGTCCATAAACAAAACTAAAATGTCCAATTATTGCGGAGAAAACTAACACCAATGAAAATACTAATAATTTCATATATTTTCTAAAAATAGAAAATGGGATCTCGCTAATAATATTTACTATCACTAGAATAAAGAAAAAACGAAAAATAAATGAATGATTTAAGCTGAAGAATACTGTTTGATATAATTATAATATATAAATAAAATATTGAATATTTAGATGATTTTATTTCTATGATAAACAAGTAGCATTACAGAATTAATAATTTTTACCACTACATTATAGAAATCTCAATTTTTATTTTAGAGAAAATGCATTGATGAATGTCTATTTTCTTTAATAGTGTTCTTTTTATTTTAATAAGAAATCGAACTTTTCATATGATTATTTAATACATATTAATTTTTAATATTAATTGATATAATAGAATTCATCTCAGAAAATTCATATATATTAACATAAATATCATATATCAAAATTTTTAATAATAACAATTCAGTCTTAAACTTTCCTATATTATGTACATTTTGTAATTTAAATAAATAATATATTTGAATATTTGCATCTACAACACTTACTGCTTAAAATTGTCATCAAATCAGTGTATTAATATAACACCATTAGTTAAAAAATAGAAAATATATTTGAAAATATCATCGTCTTCGAAACGCTGGATAAATTTTGTAGATACCACTACTGTGACATGGCTTGGATTGTTTATAATAGGTTTTATAGCATTAGATACTAATTTACTTTGCTTAAAAGAACAAGGAATATGGGGAAAATATTTAGAAGAATTAACTGATCCCTTTTGTATCAATACATATCTATTTTTATTACCTCAAGGATTGGAAAAACCAATATACATCATAAATTGGATTATTTGGATAATTTTTGTAATGGATTTAATTTTGAAATATATCGAAATTAGAAATTATAAAGTGTTTTTGGTAAAACATTGGTTTGATATAATTTTATTAATTCCATTTTTTAGAATATTAAGTCTTCTAAGATTTTTAAGATTATGTATACGTATTTATGAAGAATCTAGAAAATTGAAGAAATAAATTGATTTTTTTACTATATTAAGATTATTCATTATAAAATAGCTTTAAGATTGTTATTTTGATGATGTTCTGGAGAATCATTATTTTAGATATATTCTAAAAATTTCTTTATTTTTAAATTCTCAGAATTATCAATAATATCAATCTTTATATTGTTATTGATAATTTCATTGACAGTTCTATGACATAATCTACTTCTTTTAAGTGAGAACAGTTATATTTTTCATTCGAAAGATCATTTTAATATAAATTATATTGATATTTTGTTGGTTTCATAGCATTAAATAACGATATAATTTTTTCAAAAACTAGTATTAGAAATATCACTTATAATCCATTACAAAAACTTTACAAACTGTTATATAATGTTCTAAAATGGAGGCAAAAATGATTGATTGAATATCATGATCAAGACCATTTTATCATCCATTGAAACAAATTTATTATAGATTCTACTAATTCCTGACCTTTTTGAGTCATTTTATATTCTACTCGAGGTGGGATTTCATTATATGCTCGCCTTTCTAATATGCCATCGTTTTCAAGTTCCTTTAATCGACGTGCAAGAGTTTTACTACTAATACCCTTCATTAATTCTCTGAATTGTTTATATCTTACAGGTTTATCTGTACAACATAAAGGAATCAGCATTTCAAATGTTCCTCTTTTTGTTATCAAATTCCTGAGTTTTGTTGTCTGTAGCATCAATTTTTGAGAATCATATCCTTCAAAACCACAACTATCATTATAAACTGATAATTTCTTTTCCTTTTGTAACTTTGTTTCTCTCATTACACTTTGTGTATTATAGTCACCTTGATAACTTAAATAGTTTCCTTTGTAAACATTAATGTATATGCAAAAAGAAATACTAAAAAAAGAAATTAAAAGAAATTATGGAAAGATTGCTTTGAAAGGTAATACTAGTTATTGTTGTACTCCCACACAAGAAGTTTGTTGTGATATAGATAACATTTCAAAAGAACAAGTATCAACTATTATTGGATATAATGAAAGAGAATTAAAATCAATTCCAAATGAATCAATTCTTGGTTTAGGATGTGGTGTACCATTAAAATTTGCAGATTTGAAAAAAGGTGAAACATTAGCAGATTTAGGGTCAGGAGCTGGAATTGATGCATTCTTATCATCTAAACTGCTGGGAGACGAAGGAAATGTCATAGGAATCGATATGGCTGATGAAATGTTAGAAAAAGCCAGAAAGGCTGCAATAAAAAACAACTATAAAAATGTAGAATTCAGAAAAGGAGATATAGAAGAGAAAATACCTATTGAAGACAATTCTGTTGATGTTGTAACAAGCAATTGTGTTATTAATTTAACCCATAATAAAAAAAATACTTTCAAAGAAATTTACAGGATATTGAAGAAACAAGCAAAAGGAAGAATGATCATTTCTGACCTGATAACAACTAAAGAGATCAGCGAGGATAACATCAACACGAACAATTGGTGTAGTTGTATTGATGGCGCATTAACAAAAGAAAATTACTTGGAAAGCATTAAAGATGCTGGATTCCAAAATATCGAGATATTAAATGAGAAAATCTATATGGATGAAAGTGATTTTAATGACAAAAGAAAGATCGTAAGTATAATAGTTAGAGCATTGACAAACTAAATCGATGATGTAATTTGAAATTTTTTGAAAGATTTAAATCAAGTAACAATAACGAAAACGATAAAACAGTCCTATTTGTATGCGTTGAAAATGCAGGAAGAAGTCAGATGGCCGAAGGGTTTTTTAAAAAATACTGTCCTAATAGATTTAAAGCTCAAAGTGCAGGAACAAAACCCATATCACAAATTAATCCTATTGCCGTACAAGTAATGAAAGAAATCGGAATAGATATTAGTAAACAAAAATCAAAAGAGTTGTCTGAAGAAATGATGCGTGATTCTGAACCTATAGTGAACATGGGATGTATGGACAAAAACTTTTGTCCTACTCTATTCTTACCAAAAGCCATAGAATGGAATTTACCAGATCCAAAAGGAAAATCTATAGAAGAAGTTAGAGAGATCAGGGATGAAATAGAAAAAATGGTAAAGGAACTTGTGGCAGAAATTACAACTACATCTAAAAAATAAATTAGATAGAAACAAAAAAATATTTTTTGTTGAACTTATTGGAACTTTTATACTTGTAGTATTTGCTACTGGTTCTGTAGTATTGGATGCTAAATTAAATAATGCGTTAGGACTTCCTTTTATTGCAATTGCTCCCGCTATTGCTGTTGCCATTGGAATTTATCTTTTTGGCAAAATATCTATGGCCCACTTTAATCCTGCAGTTACTATCGGATTTTTATTTACAAAACATTTGAAAAGGAACTCAAATCTATTTCTTACTTATCTCAGCGCAGAACTGATTGGCGCTCTTCTAGCAAGTATTTTTATTTTTTTAGTAATGGGCAATCAAGTTAATCTTGGTGCTAATGCTCCCAATTATGTTGATTATCCAATTTATGTTATCATTGGAATAGAAATATTAGCCTCTGCTTTACTAATGTTAGTAATACTGATTGTAGTATATACAAAAGGAGCAAAGAGATTTGGAGGAATAGCAATTGGTACGATAGTTGGTTTAGATATATTCGTGTTTGGATTGATTTCTGGCGCTTCTATGAATCCTGCCCGTTCTTTGGCACCTGCTATTGTTTCTGGTTATTATATAGATTTATGGCTATATCTTACAGCACCATTTATTGGAACTTCAATTGTAGCATTGATCTTAAGGAATAAATTTTGATTCTTTTTTTCTTGTATCGAAATTCTATGAATGAAAAAATTTATCTATCATAAATATATATTATTTGAAATAAAATGTATTATTTGTATAATTGTTTTATATTCAAGTTCTAAAAAAGGATTCATATTTGCTTGATCCAATTAATGATATCTGTTCATGCTTTTAATAGTATATGTTAAATATGTTACCAAGATATCTTATAATTAACATGTGACCAGATCTATGTAAATTTGTTCAGTACTATTTTTTAGCTACACTTGTGGGATTTGAATCCTTAATTAAGTGATGAATTATTATCAAAAAATTACTATAAAAAGTTCTGACCAACACAGACATATCATAGATAGATAATATTTAAATTCTAGATAATATTGATATAAAGTTACTATTTTTCAGAATAAGTCATAAAATATAACTAAATTTTTATTATCATTTTATTCTTTAATCAGAGTAGATATTTATTTACCATTATATTATAACAATAATCAAAGAATAGAAAAATCAAAATTCAATACTTATTGAATTATTTGAAATGTTTGACTATGTTCAGCAGACCAACATATTATAATCGAAGGTTGGAAAGATCTTTATTCAGATACACTATATAAAGGTGAAAATATAATATACCTTGATTATTCTCTTTTGATTATAATTAAACAATGAACTAGTTAATCTACTGCATACAGATTTCTTTTGGTTTAGCAATGATTTCTTGTTAGTTTTGAGAATTAACATGATAATTTTTTATTTAAAATAATTACATATAAAAAAATAAAAATATTTTGTTATATCTGTACTAATTAAAATTATTATTTAATAATAGTTGTATATTGGTGTTTTATCATAATATAATCAATATTGAATTGGAAGTTGTTGGTACGATTTTTTATTCATTTAAATTCTTAAATATAGTCGATTTACTTAATTTAGAAATATATATAAATAATCTTTTTTTCTTCTGATAAAGTAAAATATTGCATAGTCTAAAAGTTCAGACCAAGAATATACTGGACGGTAGATATTCTTTTTGGTCTGTATGACTATGCAAGTATATCTATGGAGGTCGAGTAAGCAATTGTATTAAAGTTATTTAAAATAATAAGTATTATTGATATTATACATATAGAAGTATATAGAAAATAGAACTGAAATTTATATTTATCAATCGAATTAAATAAGTTGTATTAAATAAATGATTTTACATTATTTATCAAATTGGAATAATAAATTATATTCATCAAATATCATTTTAGTTATATTACTTTTTCTAGTAACAATGATATTTGTCGATAAAACGAATATTGAAAATATAAAAGCAAATAGTGAAGAGATTACTGAAGAAATAATAATAGCAAAATTAGATACTAAGAACTCGATAGATTTCAGTAATTCGAATTATATTGAGAAAAATTATGAAATGACTAGAGAAGAACAAGAACTGCAGAAAAATAATAAAACAATAAAGATAATACCACAAATAGAATTTGATGAATCAAGAGAAGACAGAATAATAGCTACTGTGGATGTCAATACGGACTATACATATAATGAAACTGATTTTTACATTAATAATAATATAAAAAATGTTGAAAAAAAAGAAATTGAAATTAATATTTCAGTTTTAGAGGATGAAAAAATGGTTGAAGTTTGTGTTTTTTATTATGAAGATCAACATGATATGATTTGTAAACAATTAGACATACTAGATAAAAATATAGTACGATCTAAATTTATTTTAGAAAGTAATACTAACAATTATTTTGCAAATTAAAATGTTTAAAAGAAATAAAATTAATTTATAATTTAACATATTACTACTTTGAAATGTTAAAATAAATTTAATTTGAATGCAGAAAATTAGTAAAAAAGATGAAAACTAGGAACTAAAGAATACAAGAAAAAACTCTTAACTGCTTAATTTCCTCTTTAAGAATAGAAGATATTTATTCTTAAATAAATTTAATTATAATTATAACATATTCTAAAATAATCTACAGCTAATATATGATACAGAAATTTATATCTTTATTGACATTCTTGTCTTCAAATAATAAAATAAAGAAGTATCGGGTTCTGAAATCAATAAAAAATCAATATTTTTTATTATAATTTTTTATTCCTTCTGAAATTATTTTTATAGCTTCTTCTTTTCCTTTAAATTCATTAATTTTCACAAATTTGCCTTGTTCTAAATCTTTATGATGTTCTATAAAATGCTGTAGTTTCTTGATTATATGTGAATCGATATTATTATTTTTACTTTTATTGTAATCATCATAATCATTATTCTTTACTGCATTTTTAATTTTAGTCTTGCTGTCATTAGAAAACGGTTTAATATCATATTGTAAAAAATTAGGTAGTGCTATTATTTTAGAATCAATTCCGTCTTGATCTTCAGTTAAGAATACTCCTAACGGGGTACAATTAACTACACTTCTTGGGATTAGTGAATCGACTCCAATTACAAATACATCCAAATTATCTGTAGTATCAAGATCTAAAGATTCAATAGTTTTTGGAATAAAACCGTAGTTGCAAGGATATACCATCTCTACAGATAAAACTCTATCCACATACAAAATATTAGTTGTTTGATCTAATTCGTATTTTATGTTACTTCCTTTAGGAATTTCTATTACAACATTAACGTCGTGTGGAGGATTAATTCCTACTTGTAATAAATTTACATCATATATCATGAAACAAAAGGGAGATTCTTTTTAATAGTAGTATTATATTTATGCACAAATCTTTCATATAAAGTGATTCGATTCTGTGTTTCATTGTATATTATTTGTTCATGTACTTTCGTTTGTGGTTTCAATTTCTTGAAAAATGAGATAGTTGCATCACAATCATGGATTTTACCCAAACTATCTTGGATGTTTTCTAGATTGTTTATTAATTCGGATAACTCTTCATTTTTTTCATTATCATTTAATTTTAATTCTAATATATATCTCAACTTCTTACAATCTTTTCTTACTTCATGTAATTCTTTAATTCTTTTATCATCAGTTATTACTAATGGCATGTTGTCTTCAATAATCTGTTCAAATTTATTTGACATTTTTTTAAATTGATTATCTATTTGTTTGTTTAATTTTTTATTGTCTTTCTTTATCTGTATTTGTGGACATTTTAATTGTTTTAATTTTTTTGCTACAACAACTGCATTTTCAAGTTCAGAGTTTCTGTATTTTAAAATTATTGGTTTTATATTATTATTGCTGTTAACTATACTTGTATGTTTTTGTATTTTTTCTAAGTATATGTCATAATCTCTTATTTTACTATTTACTTTAAAGAATTTTTTACTAGTATTTATATATTTAATAAAACTCTTTTTTTTTCTATATTTTTTTGATAAAATCATATATGCAGAATCTGCACGTCTTATTGATTTTCTAACATCATGTATATTTTTTTCATTTGGATTTTTTAGATATAAAGATAGAATATTGTGTATTCTCGAAAAATTCTTGTTTACCTTATTGATAGTATTATCTATTCTTGCGGATGAGGATCGTGATGATTTAGATTGTGATGATAACAATAATTGTTTATTTTTTGGCATAATAAAAATTATCTATTTATTTTTGATATTTTTTACTCCCATTTTTGTTCTTTATTGTTGTTGATTTACTTGCTTTCTTTTGTTTTCTTGCTTCTTTTTCCTGTGCTTTCTTTTGTTTTCTTGCTTCTTTCTCTTCCTTCTTTAATGTTTTATTATTTTTCTTTTGACTTATCGCTTCAATATTTTGACTAATTTTATTTAATTGCGCTTGTAATTGTGTTGTTTTAGATTTTACTGCAGATAATGATTTTAACTCTTTTCCTATATCACTGTTGTTTTTGCTTGCTTTTATAATATTCTTCAGATCACTTTGTACTCCTGATAATATTTTTTCTAATTTGGAATCATTTACATGTTCATCCAATATTTTCAATATTAATTTCTGTGTATTTGTATTTACAGAAATCTGCTTGGAAAGTTCTTTTAAATTTAAAGTTTCATAATTTGTTGGTTTTTCCTGGATTGTATTTTCTACTAATCCAGAATTTGAAGTTTTTAATTCTGACATTATGTTATATTTAAACATCTTCTATTTATTTCTTATACTTCATAATAGTAACAATTACAACATAATTTCTATCTGTTAGAATCAAATAGTCTGTAGTTACATTTTATCTATATAGAAAAAATTGATATTTAATATTTCAAATAATATCAAAATAGGAAATTTATTTTATACATATTCTTACAAATATTAAATATAAATTAAATACATAATTCTGCCTGTTTTAGTATCTAGTTAATCAAATTTGGTTCAAGTTGTTTGATTTAGAAAATAAAATTTTTGAAAATTAGTTTTATATACTAGATATTACTCTAATTCTTTTATTTCAATATCAATTGTAAGAATATCAATTTTATCAGTGATATATCTTAAATTTTTGCAAGCCTCGATTTGAGCTTTCCTTATTTTATTTTTATCAAGATAAAGATCACATATAGTTACTCGATTGAATGCACAAAATTTGTTTTTTCGTTGCATTTGTGTGTTCTAGCTTCTATTTTTATTAAGCATTCTAATTCTAGTATGTTCATAAATTGATTTCAATTATGTCATTATAACAGAACTTATTATTTAATTTTAGAATAAGTATTAATATGTATTGATACTACAATAGGTATCATAAGCATGTAAAAGTATCAATAATTTAAAAAGTTATATACAATAAGAAATATAATAACTACTAAATTTTATAGAATATTCAAATTATTCTTTTATATAGTTATAATAATATATATTTGTATAAGAATTTAGAAATATATAATTATGTTTACTATATTGAAAAAATTTAAAATCAAAGTTCATTTATTCAATATTAGATAAAATTTGGTTGAAATAAGAACATTTAAAGAATGGTGGGAAAATGTTCATCATGATGTTGAAATAAATCGTATTTCTCAATTTAAAAATATCAGACAGTACGAAAATATTTCAAAAGATGATGTAAACAATGTTTTGCTTTTTTTACATTATTCTAAAAGACATGATCTTAAGCCTTCTTTAGGTGAATTTAAATATTGGTTGAATAGTGGCCAATTAAATAATATTGTTTAATAATTTAAATAAAAGAAATACAATCCTTTTTACAGTAAAAATATAGAAATTTTATTTAGTATTGAAATATTCGCTAAATAAATATTTCCATCATAAAAATGAATATATTATATAGAAAATGTATTTGAATATTGTATATCTAATAATATATTGCTTAAGATTAAATATTATTTTATTTTATAGCATGTTACAAATCGTTGCGGGTTTGTAAACCTTTTTTTATTTTTTTACCGGAATATTGCACTAAAATAATTAAAAAAGATATATTTAACTATATCAATAATATATGAAACTATAGTTCAACATTGAGCTATTTTAATTTGTTATTAATATCTAGTCTATTATGAATTTTCTTTTATAATTAATTTACGTTAGTAATCTTGAGTGTCAAATAAACTGATAGTAATAACAACATCTGTTTTACTAGTCTTAAATTTATTTATTATAACTATATCTAGTAACATATATGCATTAAATAATGAGAACGTAGATAATGGTTTTACTTTTGCAGCTGCAGGAGATTGGGGATGTAAAAAAGATTCTAAAAAAACATTTCATAATATCGTTAATAAAAATACCAATATCATTTTAGGATTAGGTGATTATTCTTATGAAAAAGATATGAATTGCTGGATTAGCATAATTGAAAATAATAAAATAGATAAATCAAATGTCTATATAACCATAGGAAATCATGAATTAGAGTCAAAATCTTTAGTTGATAAATATATGGATTATTTTAATATAGATAAGCAATATTATTCCTTTAATCATAAAAATGTTCATTTTCTTTCACTTTCTACAGAGGTTCCATATGAAAAAGATTCAAAACAATACGAATTTGTGATTTATGATTTAATACAGAATTTTAACAATCCTGAAACTGATTGGATTGTAGTTTATTTTCATAAACCAATTTATAGCTCAGATAGTAAACATGAAGGATTAGATTCATTTAGAGAAACTTATCATCCACTTTTTGATGATTTTGGAGTTGATCTAGTTTTACAAGGACATAACCACAATTATCAGAGAACCTTTCCTATATCTTATAACTATGAAGAAAATGCAAAACCAGTTGTGTTTGTTAATGATGTTGATAAAACTGAAGTAGAAGTTACATCTTTAGAAAATTCACTTTCTGAAAATAAAAAAATTTCGTATGCACAATTAAATTTGAAAGATATCTATGAAGATCCTAATGCACCTGTTTTTGTAGTAGCCGGAACAGGTGGAAAATCTTTGTATAAACTTAAAGATAAGGAAAATTTTGTTAGTAATCAATTTGCTGAATTTGGATTTTTACAAATTTCGATAATTGAGAATAATAATAATAATAATGAATTAACTGGAAAATTTTATTCAAATAAAGACGAGACAAAAGATAGCTTTAAGATAATCAAATCCAAAACTTCAAATAATTATCAAGATTATTATGATCCGGTAACAGACATAAAATACTAATAAAAGTATAAATGTTGATATTTTTTTTAAATATTATGTAATCTAATTTTAGTAATTTCATCATCGTAGATGATTTAACTAAAATATGAAAGATTATGAGGAAACATAAGATTGTATCCATAATTTTTACATTATCGTTATATTATTTGATCAAATCTTTGAGTATCTCAAAGATCAATTTGAAGTATTTAAATAAAATTTTCGTATTGATGATTTTTATTTTTTATACTACAATATTTATCTATAGAATATTGAAAATTTCTACATAACATTAAATATGTTTATTTTTAATAACTTATAACTTTGTGTTTGTGATATCCATATAATATCTAGTGTCTGTTTTTGAAACAAAGAATTGAATTAGTTAATATTATTTAAATAATTATCACAAAATATATAGAATTATTACTTAGAAAATGTACACTAATTATCTATTGTATAAAATATAGAGAATGATATTAAAAAAATCAAATATAAAACATAAAGTAATATGTAAACGTGTAAAAAACAGAAATTACTGCTGTATTTTTTGCTGCAGTTTTAGTCGCTGTTGCATCAACAATTGCTGCTCCTGTTTTCGTATAGAATGCAGAAGCATCAAGTGAAAAGAAGAAAAAGAAGCATGATAGAGATTGCGACTATAGATACGAGGATTGTGAAAGAGTATATAAAAAATATGATAGAGATTACAAATACATAGATAGAGATTATAAAAAAATACGATCCAAAATGCGATTATGAAGACTACGAATGTGAATAGAAATACAAGATATGGATTATAAAAAACGAGATAGAAGATAAAAACAATAGAATGGATTTATAGATCAGATCTATTTTCATAATTTTCTTATTTTTATTTGCAAAAATCTTTTCCAATTATTTTATAATTTTAACAATAAACGAATACCAAGAATTTCATTATTTTTTAATAAATACTACGCATAAATTTAATATTATTTGTATTACAATTTAAATTAGATTATTATATATTAATATATAGTTTTTGATTAATTCTTTAACTATAATATTAACACGAGATAATTTGTATCTTAATATATGTACACATAATTATCAAAGGTAATAAAAAATTTTGTACGAGATTCTTTATTATGGTTACAAATGTATTGATCGAAAATGACACATATCGATATCGGTAGTAATTTGATGTTTCGTTATCTTTTGAATAAAAATCTTAGATACTGGTACATCTTTCCAAAGAAAGAAAACTATATACTTTATCGATAATGACTGTATCACTGTGTCAAACAAGAGATAAAAACAGTCATTACCGAGATTCTATAGGATCGAATATACTTTAAGATTCTGATTAATAAAGATCATAGTAACAAAGTTAATGAACTTGTTTTTATGAAAAAAATTAGAGAAAAGTAATTTTTTCTAATCCTTCGTATTCTACTACTCCTATAAAGACCATATTCTTAATGACTATTAGTCCTACGCCATTATTATAAACATAAACATGATTAATCTTATCTAGATATGAATTGTTTCTTACGCTAGGATCTTCTTAAAGGATTGAAAATTAACTGAACAAGAGTTAATTATATTAAAATAATAGGTCAAAGTAAAGAACCAATTAAATTAGTTCAAATCTAAAAATCGAAGATGGTTTTATACTTGTAGATTAATTTGAAAACCCTGTTCTTATTGACAAATTCATTTTTCAAGGATGGTCTTGTAGGATTGACAGCCATTACAAGCATTTCACTTATTGGATTATTTGAAAATCCTTTATTAATAATAGGTGATCTTATCATTTTGCAGACATAAAATCTATAAATCCTTTTGAATTAATCCTTATAGATCCTTTAGAATAGTGATTTTAGATCTTTAGTACATTTAAATACAAATACCTAAAATGTAAAAACAAATACAACTTCATATCAAGAAAGGAAAATCTTGAATCTTTTTATCTTTAAAAAATGTATTATATTACTCAGTAAAAACATAGACTTAAAGATACATAGGCATCAAACAGGTTAAGTCAAACCCGCTGGTATTCAATATATTTCCAGATCTAGCATATGTGTAAAGCACTAGTGAAAGATTGTATATCAATTTCGTATT
>JBNAIF010000005.1:0-6949 GCA_050043595.1 Nitrososphaeraceae archaeon
GGTTTTACAAAAGTATTACTTTCAATGGCATATGTTGTAGAAGGATAAAAATTTAAAGAAGTAATAATTAGAAAAATAAATAAAACACAACAAGATATTTTTTGCAAATTTATAAAACTATTTTTCAATAATTTTAAAAAACAATCTAAATTAAAAAACATTCTGATAAAAAAGTAACTAAAAATTTAATATCTTATATTATAATAACAATTTTGTTATTTTTTATTATGTTCTATTTTTGTTTTTTTTCATTTCTTCAATTACTTCTTGAATGTATTTTTTAGTATCATTTTGACTTAAATTAGTTGTTAGTTCGTTATCGCTTTGCAATTCATTTTCTTTTTGTTCTACTATCTTTTTTATGCCTGACACTATTTGGTTTAAGTTATTTTCTACTTCAATTGTACCAATACTACCAAATAAATTAGTCTTTTGATTCGTTATCATTTTACGTATATTTCTTCTAATTATATTATCTTGTGAAATAGAAATCGCTGAATTGTACATTCCGTAAAAAATTAAAAATATGGCCAACGGCATCACAGATAAAGTTACCAATCCATATGGGGGATAGGAAGTTGTTGCAATAGTTGGTTGTATGGAAATATAGGTAAATATAAAACCGTAAGCCGCTAAAATAATAAATCCTTTTGTAGTACTTTCTTTGATATTTTTTCCAATTAACCAAAACGAAGTTCCAAAAATTATTCCACCAGCAAATGCGTAAAATGAAGTAAATAAATAATAACCAAATAAATCTTCGTTAGTTGATGTTTCATAAATATTAAACGCATCTAATGAAGAACTTAAAGCTAATACAATTGGAATAATTATTACAATATACAGTTTTAACTTTGAAATTTTTATACTATTGTTATTTTTTAACATTATAAAATTAGATACTACCATTATAATAAATGAAATAGTTTCTAAGTAGATAAATATATCAAAAAATCTTTCAAATAAACTCGATTCTTCAAAATCTGGATATATCACAGGTGTCTGCGAATTAATGATATGTGTATCTTTATCTAATAATATTATTATGTTACCAATATGAACCAATATTAAAGCTAGTGTTAATATCAAAAATGAAATACCAAATAACAACACAATGTAAGAATTTTTATCTTTATGATACCATATAAAAAATTTATAGGTAAAGAAAATCAATAACATTGTTGAAATAAAACCCACGATGATATTTGAAAATATTAGGTTATGCAAATGATATTGACCATGAATAAAAATTTCAGACAAGATAATAATAATATTTAAGAATAAAATGGATTGAAAAATAATTACAGTATTGAATAAATTCTTTATCCGCTTTTGTTTTTTCGTTTTTTCTTGGCTTTTCTTTATTAACGCGATCAAGTAATATTGACAAATTCCAAAGATTATAACAGTAACAGCAAACAAAGTTATTCCGGTTGGCGAAGTTATTTGAGGAACAAGAAAATCTGCTACATTGTTTATTAATACCTCTATGCTTAAGAAAAAAATAAAAGGGTAGATAAATACGAAATTAGAAAATTTGGAATTATTCGTGATTTGTTTAAAAATACTGGTTAAATAAATAAGATTATCTACGATGTTGTGATATTTTCCCATCTTCAATCTGGATTGTTACGTTACTCTTATCAACTGAAAGAGTTTCATTGTCATTTGATACATTTAAAGTTGATCTATTTACATTATCATCTTCTATATCACTAGTATTGATTTGGGCTTCTATATTCATATCATGGTTTAATGATATGAAGATTAGCAAAGAAAATACAATCATTATTGATGAAATATGCAATCTAGGCATAATTGGTAAATAATATCATAGATATAAAATTCTTTTCGTTGGTTGTAATTTTTTTAAATAATTTGTTATTCGTAAATTATTTAGATAACAAATTATAGTCACACTAAAGGTTAAGAAATAATAAATCAATAAATATGTCATGCTAATGGGTTTACTAAATAACTTTCAATGAAACGAAATAAATGAAAAATATTAATATAACAAATCTAAAAAATTAGATTTATGCATCAAACATTATCGTAAAAATTAAATTATATTTTTTGGATAATACATAGGAGTAATCTTAAACTGTAAACACCTCTTACAATGTTTGAATAGATCCTATAAAATTTAATGAAAAATTTCTTATGACCACGATAAATCAAAGTTTATTGCCATATTTTTATCACGATGTCAAAAGATCTTAAATTAAATGACAAAATATATTAAATAAAATAATTTATGAAGAACATCAATAATATACTCAAAAAAAAAAATAACCATATCAAAATATTGATATTGGATTTTAAAAATATCTCGTATATTCAAAAATATCATTCAATAAACATTTCAAACGATAATGATGAAATAGGATAAATAATGATATTGAAAAATTCTCGATTTTTTTCAAAATATCCTTATGCTGTAATATTTTTAAAATAAATGAACTTTTAGAATATGGTTTTATGAAAAATAATATCCTTTAAACCTAGATAGAAACTATTTTAAATTGTGGTCGTACTTGTTATTTGTGGCAAAGGCTATTGCAGTTCATTCTTACAAAGGAGGAACTGGTAAATCTACAATTAGCATCAATTTAGCCGCAACTTTATGTAAAAATGGCAAGAATGTAGTTTTATTCGATATGGATGTCTATGCACCAAGCATGCATATGTATTTTGACTTAAAACCAAAAAAATGGTTAAATGACTATTTGTTTGAATCTGCAAATATTCAAGATACCTTGATAGATCTTACAGACCTTATCAAAAAGAATAATGAAAATAATGAAATAAAGATAGGAAAATTATTATGTGGATTTACAAATAGTAGCAAAGATGAAATTTATAAGTTAGAAGGATCTGTAAGAAATGAAACATCAAAATTACAATTATTACGAAAATTTATTTTAATGAAAGAACAAATATTAGATAATGTTGACGTAGATTATTTTATTTTAGACACCAGTCCAGGAATAAGATATTGGTCAATTAACTCTTTAGCGATTTCAGATATCATATTTTTAGTATTGAAAATGACTGATCTTGATATAAGTGGAACAAAATTATTAATTGATGAAATTTATAAAAATTTTGAATCACTTGGAACTAAATCATATGTCTTATTAAATCGAGCTCAGGGATATTGTCAACCACCAGGACAAATAAACAACTTTAATAATGACAATCATAGTGAAAAAAAAGAATTGAATTCAGACGATACAGAAAAAACGATGCAAAAAGAAATGAATATGAAAGTTATTTCTAAACTTCCTTGTTACTGTGATATACAGTTTGACAAACGAGAATTTTTAACTGTAGTAAAATATCCTGATCATCCATTTTCCAATGATTTGCTCGTATTATCAAAAAAAATTTAGTATATTATAACAAATAAGATTAAAATTACTGTTCTGTTAATTTATTTCGAAATAACACTATAACAAATATGAAATATTAACATATGTTACTATCATTTGTTAAAAATACAATATCCTTTATATAAAGATGTGAATTATAAATATTATTATGTTAAAGTGCATTGGATATATATAAAATCATTTATTTTTTCGGTACCGAAAATTGGTTTATGCATTGCAAACATATGTTTATTCAAATTTATTATTCTTAAATTTACACCAAGTAGTCATAGCAAAAACCATACATCTCATTTTTATATTTTCTAGAATAACTTGAAATATCCAGATAGTACTTAATCAGTATTATTCTGGACTGGTGATGGTACTTTTGACATGCATACCAGTGTGATAGTTCGATGAATATCAAATATCTCTCAACAGACAACTTCGACTTTTATTTCTATATAAAATAATCACAAATATTTAATAATATATAACACTACAATAAGATTTTAAAATAATTAGAAAACCATTACTGTTATAACATTTCAATCATAGTATGAGATCTTAATTGTAAGAATGGTAATAATACTTATCTAATTTATTTCAATGATGTTTATTTGAAATACATAAACTGATTGAATTTGATTTTATCGAATATATTAAGCATTTATTTGAAATACAACCAATTTGTGACGGATGATTTAACATAAGCATAGATTCAATTATAAAAAGAAGAAAAATGTAAACATAAAGAAAAATATTTTTATTATCTATTTTTTATTGAATATGTTAATACTATAATTGAAAAATTTTATATTCAGATCTTTATAAATAACCTATTATAAACTATATAGAGATGAATATTCCTTGCATTTCAGAACTGCTTGGAGAAAATTACGAAATTACTAATAGTATAATTTTACTTATAGGTCCTCCAACCAGTGGTAAATCTTCATTATGTAAGCAATTTTATAAACAAAATTTTAATAGAAATTCTCTGAATTTTTACATAAGTACTAACTTATCATTAAAGCAATTTAATAGTTTATTAAATCAAACTAATATAATTAAATCTAAAAATTTTTTCATTAATCCGTTTTTAAAAAAAACATTATCTATGGATGATTCAGATTCAAATGATACTTTACATCAAATTTATGACACAATAAATAAAGAAATCAATAAAGAAATAAAAGAAAATACACAAACACCAATATCTTTAGTATTTGATTCATTAACTCAATTTTTTTCTGAATATCCAGAACAAAATGTAATTAATTTATTAAATAGACTTTCTTTGTTACTTCAAGAATACAATACTGTAGCAATATTCACTACAAATTCATCTAATGGAGTAAATGATCCACTAATCAATAAAATTGCTTCTTTTTTTAACGGTATTATTGAAATGCGAATAGTAGACTTATCGGATAATGTAAAAAGGCAAATAAGAATATTGTCAATGGAAAAGTATAATGTAACTCCAAAATGGTTTGATATAAGTTTAAATGAAAAATATACAATTTCAGTTGAAAATAAGAATGAATTTATTTGCAG
Source organism: Nitrososphaeraceae archaeon (assembly GCA_050043595.1). GTDB lineage: Archaea > Thermoproteota > Nitrososphaeria > Nitrososphaerales > Nitrososphaeraceae > TH1177. Next base: position 4,935 of record JBNAIF010000005.1, read on the forward strand.
TTTATGTAATACACCAATAAAAGAAAATCCACAATTTTATTATGAACTTGCATTTCATGAAAAACATTTAGAAGTTTATAAAAAGCTTATTGGAGCTTATGGTACAAAGAACTTATCTGGTGCTTCAGGTGCTACGTCTGTAACTCACGCAAACTTCTTTTTTGTTGATATAGTAGGACTATCAAATCCTTTTCTTTCAGTAAGAAAACAAATAGACAAAATTGAATTACTAAATAACATGATTAGTAGTTGTAATGCATTTAAGAAAAATAATGGAAAAAAAGTTTTGCCAACTGGGGACGGTATGGCTATAGCGTTTACCATCAATCCCGAATTACCTATAAAACTAAGTATTGAACTTCATGAAAAACTAAATAAGTATAATAAAAACTTGAATGAGAATAATAAACTTGGAATAAGAATTGGTCTAGCCTCCGGACCTGTATTTATTGTTAACGATATCAATAATAATGAAAACATGTGGGGACCTGGCATAATTTTTGCAAGAAGAGTCATGGATATAGGTGATAATAAACATATTTTGATGGAAGGTGGAATAGCTGAATCCATGATAAATCTTGATGAAAAATATAGAAACATAATTAATGTATTAGGAAATTACAAAATAAAACACGGTCAAATAATTAAATTATTTTCGGTTCATTCGGATACATTCGGAAACTCAGTTATTCCAAAAAAATTTCAAATGAATTAGTATCAATATATCAATTAATATTATTTAATAAACATGCGATGTACTACGATAAGTAGTAAAATCTATATGAGAATGCTCCAAATATTTAATAAAAATTAAATTTTATAGAAATCAAAATCATTCTTTTATGTGACATATTTTCTTTTTCTATCTTTTCTGGATTAAGTTACGAAATAAAGACTTGATAATATTAAGAAGTTATATGTCTATATAAAATTATATTAAGACATGACTCGTTCTATATTAATAATTAAAAATTAGGATACAGTTACATTAAGATAAACTTTCATACTCTCATGAGCTACTTCATATTTTTTATTTTATCGACATTTTAACATTACCTGTTATTTCAAGTTTTGATTATTTTCATTTAAGAATTTTAACATTATTATATATTATAATTGCTTATTTGAATAATATTTCCTAATTAGATTTATCTTTAAAATATTTAAAAATGATGAATATTTCGGAGAAAGCAATAAAAATACGTTATTTTGATGATTCCATTTTTAAGAATTTTTTTTGAGTTTTGCTAAAGTGATACCTATTCTTCAATAAACATAAATAGTAAAAAAATGTACATTTTTACAAAAAATAAAAATGATTTAAAAAAGAACAATATGTTTATATTTATATTTCCATAATTTGATATAATGACTAAAGCGGAAACTAAAATAACGACTTTAATCATTATTATGACATTAATGGGTTTGGGAATGTTATTTGCAGTCATACCTATGGATATTTCTGCACAAGAGAACATGACTAATAACGATCAGAACATGACTGCATCTAATTATGGAACTATATCAGGTGCAGCAAGAGGAACTTCCTAACATTTCAATTCAGAAAAATAGCAATTCTTACCAGATGTATGAATTTGCAATCAAATTTTTTTATCTCTCAGTTTAAAAGAATAACAAATTCATGTACTGATAACACAAATATTATCATTTATGTTCTTATCTGCGTTTTATCTTTGGACACATTATTAAATCAAACAGGTGATTTGATTGGTGATCAGCTGAAATCTTCTGCGGGTACTGTTCTTTTTATCACATTATCCTTAATAACATTGGTTGCACAAATACTTGTTCTACAATTTGTAGGAAAAAATAGTGCTGAAATTCAGAGAAAAATTAAAAGTATAAGACTATTGCATAAATTTGTAACTATAATTCAGTATATAATAATAGGCATATTTGTGTTTCTTATCTTTGAAATAATCTTAAAGCAGAATTATTTACCAGTATCATCTATGCTAGTAACTTTTCTAAGTTATATGCAAACCACTATTTTG
>JBNAIF010000006.1:0-2739 GCA_050043595.1 Nitrososphaeraceae archaeon
TATTTGTAGTCTCTATCGTATTTCTTCTTCTTTTCACTGGATGCTTCTGCATTCTCTACAAAAGCAGGAGCAGCAATTGTTAATGCACCAGTAACCAAAACTGCTGCAAGGAATACAGCAGTAATTTCTCTTGTTTGCATGCCTTCATATATTTTACAATATATATTTGAGTTGTTTAATATCATTCTCTATATTTTATATTACAAATAATTATTGTAAATGTTTCAGATAATACTTATATAGATTTTATAATAATTATTTAAATAGTACTATTCTTTTCGAGATTGATCTCGATTTTTATTTATAAAAAAGAGAAACGTTTTAAGGTATATTTTTATTCTAATTTATTTAAAATATTTTTTGAATAAAAAAATTGTTTTATTGATAGAAATATTTATCTATGAATTAAATTATATACCAAATATAAGGAACTTATGAATATCATATTGTAGAGTATTAAAAAGCTAAAATATTCACAGAGCGATAAGAATATCTATATCTCGATGATATTGATATATTTAATTTTATTGTATTCTTGTTACTTGATTATTAAGATTATGATAAAATTTCAATTTTGAAAAAAAGTGATAAATTTATTTTGTAAATCAAAATTTATTTTAAGTTTATAATCATGACGATTATTTCATGCAATGAAAACATTATTGCTAATTATAATATTTTCAAATATTATTATATAAAAAAATTCTCCAGGTTTTATTTATTTTATTCAACGAATAATAATGATATTATATAACATCATGTCTCTTCAGTAATGATATTTGATATTATGTACAGGCCTACTACAAACTCTGTTGTTATTATACTGCCTCTTATTTTCAAATATTGTTATAATTTGATTGATATTCTTGATAAACCGAATTTTATTTAACATGTAAAATCATATTATCTTCCAAAAACCAATACAACAATCTAGTATTAAGCAAATTATTCTCAAGACAATGTTGTTTTCAGACAATCTGATAGAATTCTTACTTTTGAATCAGCAACTAATTTTGTATGTAACTTATCAATAAATGGGTTGTTTTATATATATTTCAAATGCAGTTTTAACCATGAATGAAATTGACAATCTACAAAATATATTGATTATAAAATTATCTAATTTTGTATGTAATTCAAAGATATTAAAATATGATATTAATCCAGGAAGTGCAACAGTAATAGAATTTGTTAAGAAATTTGATCGAACTATGATATAACAGATTTAGTTAACAAAAAAATTAATCTCTAGTTTCAAAGCACTACAAATATAATTTCGTTGAAATTTTGTTATTACTTCATTCGGATTGAAATTTTATAGAATTAATTTTTAATAAAAAAATGACGACATGATATATTGAATTGTTAATAATATTCTTTTATTTCTAATTTCAAAATTTAGATTATCAATTATTTAACATTCTTATTTGAATTAATCAACTTGAGAAGACTACAGACTATTAGATTTTATAGTATATTTAGAGTATGTATTGTATCAAATTTAAATATTAATGTGTTTATCTGAAACTAATAAAAATAATATAACCTTAATGCAGTTGTTATGTTAATTATCAATTTTTCTAGTTGTAACATTAATTGATTAAATTTATACAGTACCGGTCTAATATACTCTCATTAATTTTGTTATTGCACAAGTATTATTAATTTTAACAATAGGACTATATTAATTTCTATATTTGGAATAAAAAATAATTAAAAATATACTATCTACAATAACTATATAGAAAAAGTATAATAATTACGTTTACGTAAAATGGTTACTTAGTCTCCTTCAAGACCCAGTTTAGTAATGGTTGTTGATTACAAATGCATGGGTAACCTCCACCATTACTTATTAATATTATTAATATCAACCCCTTGACCAACATTATATTTAAAATAATTTATGTTCATTTATCGGATGGTCAACAATTCTAAACTGTTACAATATAAAAAAGCATATTTTTTATTTATTTTTGCTATCATAATAATATTGGTAGCAACCCACAACTATCTGAGTCTTTTTATGAGTCATAGTTTTACTCATAATTTAATTATTAATTAAAAAAAAGATGTTTATTATTTTTTTATATATAGATTACTTATTATTGTTCCAACTAATGTAAATGAACCTATTAATGCAGCAATAAACACAGTGTCTATAACAGCTGCTAAAGGTTCGCCTACCGCTGCTACAAATATTGAATATATCAATATTATGAATGCAATAAGAGCAAAAAGTCCAAGTACTATCATTTTAATATCACTAGGGTTATCATCACAGGAAAATATCTTTTTAAATCCTGTTTTGCTATCTTCTTTTATACTCTTTGATTTATTGACATTATCGATATTATCGTCAGGATTATTATTACTCATCTTTTTTTTAACAATAGTCGGTTAAACTTATTAAACTTTTCTTTTTTTTCCGTTAAATTAGAACTTTATAAAAAAATTTAAATTGGATTCAAGATATGTTAATGGTATGAATTGTTTCAACATTTCTCAACTAAAAAGAATTTCGAATGTTATTTTTACTTTCATGTTTGTATTTTTTTCGTTAATATTGTATATGTCATCATCAATTCCACAAGACAAAGAAAATACTATTACTATTATTAAAAATTCATGGGCCGAAAATATTACAGGAACTGAAAACTCTGATAACATTAATGGAACAATAAATCAAGATAAAATAAAAGGACTACACGGAAACGACACTATTTTTGGTAAAGAAAA
>JBNAIF010000007.1:0-4134 GCA_050043595.1 Nitrososphaeraceae archaeon
ATATCTGCAAATCTAAGCAAAAATAAATTTGGTTCGCTTATGTTTTGTGCAGTATTCTTCATATCTATTATACTATCTATAATTGATTCGTGCATATAGAAACAATTTAATTTTATTTTATAAGGTTTTTTGTCGATATAATAATTGTTATCTAATTTTTAGTGAAGAAAGTATGTTTTCAACATCGTCGAGATATTTATCAAAATTCTCTTTTTCTGAAGAATATGTTATAGTATAGCCAGTATTATTTTTTAATATCAATGTTGTTAATTCTTTATTAATACCATATTTTGGCAAGAATGGTGTTATTTGATGTTCGTATGTGGTTTGATATGCAGATTGATTAGAATATGAATTAGAATAGTTGGAAGCAATAATGTTAAAAATAAAATCAGGATCTTGATTTAATTTTATTTCTTGAAATTTTGTTTTGATATCTTTAATTTTTTCTTCAGAATAATTATTTATTGTAATGTTATCATCTATCTCTTCTAATGTAATATTTATTTTAGCATCAGAAAAAAATGTATGTTCTTGATTTGGAATACTTAATATCGTGATATTGTTTGTTTCTTCAGTAATTTGCCAGTTATTAGGATAATTTAGAGTTAGTCCAAGTTTTTCATTTTCATATATGTGACTTGCATTTATTGATGTTTGATCAGAAAGACCATATATTGGAAAAAAATTTATTATGGATATGATCGCAGAGAAAATAAGTAAAATATGCATATATTTTAATTATTTAATCAATACTTAAATATTCTTATACTTGGTCAAATCTATTTATCATTTTTATTATATGAATAAATTTAGATTTTATATTTATTAAACTTTACATGATAAGATTGATTCAAATAAAAGTATTTTAGAAATATAAATTGATATATTTTAAAAATTATACCCATTTTGAAAACGAAGGAACTGTTTTATTGTTATATGATGTTTAAACGTACCAATATCTCACTAAAAACCCATCGGTTATCGCGAATACAGGTTATATTTTACTTTCGTGGTGATCATAATTAGGAGTTTGGCAGATTCTGGAATGTACTTTTTTATAAATTGAGATAAGAAAAAATTTCATAGTTTGTGAAAAAGAAGGAGCTAAATAAAATAAAAAAAATAAAAATTAATTAGTTTTGAGGCTTATAATTTTTTTAACTATTTGTGTAAGATTGTCGTATGATTCACCGCTATTGCTATTCCAATAGACCATATGTGATTCAACTGCTCCGGTAGTACCAAAGGGCAATGTTACCTGTAATAAGTAACATATTGTACTAAAATCACATGATCCAATATCTGATGTTAAAGTTGTGATACCACTGAATTCCAAATCAGTAGCAATTTCTTGTATCTTCTCTGAGTCAGGAGTTTTCTTTATGGTTTCATTAGCCCATACATTAATGTATTCTTTAGAAAAACTATCGTACACAGCAGTTTCAGGTATTGGAATATCACCACCTGTAACTTTAGCTAAAAATACAAATGGTTCTAGACTTTCTTCTGATTGTGCAAATGCAGTCATATATATGGATATGGACAACATAAATATTGAGCCAATTCCAATTATGCTGATTTTTTTATTAATCATTGCAAATGGGTTATGTCAATAAAACTTATATTTTTTGGTCAAATATATTTATATAAATTTATCCTAAAAATTTAAAAAAATGTAGATAGAAATATAAAATATATTTTTATTTTATTAGATTTATTTTTCGACGCCGAAAATATCAAAAATACTTTTTGAAATAAAGCTAATTGAATTTAAAGAATTAAAGACAAGCAACTTGAAAAAATAAAAAAGGAAAAAAGTTAAGACAGATAAGGATTATCGATATTATTCATTATGTCTAAAAGTTGTAACATTAATTCAGCATCTTGTTTTTCCGGAAAATTAAATAAACTATCAAATATTACAGTGTTAGACATAGTTCCTTGAGAAGTAGGTACTGAAATAGTTATCAGGTAGTCAAAACAATCTTGGCAATTTGATGGTTCTGGAGATTCTATAGTAAAGAAATTAGAATTCATTATAATGTCTATGAATTTATTTAATGTACTATTACTAACTACATTAAATACTGGAGGAATATTTGAATTTACTTCTAACATTTGCATGGAATTTGAATCAAACATTACGTGCTTAAACATACCAATTTTTCCTCCTGATTCGGTTTTGTATCCGACTATAGGAGTAAAAGATCCCAAATTCAATTCTTTTGATAAATCCTGATTTCCATTTTGTGTCTGTGCAAATGCTGGCATATATAAAGATATTGAGAGCATCGTTGTTGTTAGAATCATGATTTTCATCAATTTTGTATTAATCATTGAATATCCAATTCTATGAAAAAATTTAAAGATTTTGATCGTATCAGATATTCTATTTTTATTTTGAAAATAGACAAAAAACTTTATTTAATTTAATTGAAATTCGTCTCAAGATGATAAATAGAAATGGATTTCTATTAATTGCAATAGCTACTACAATTGTAACTGGAATATCTGTATTTCAATTTAATTCAGTAGAAGCTCAATCCGAAATAAATGTAAATGATACATCAACAAATATGATAGGATCAAACGTACTAGTCATTACCTTAGAAGAATGGGGATTATTTATAGGCAGTCCTATTGAAATAATCTACAATAGTTATTCTGAAACGCTTACAGTAGCTAAAACAGATGTTAATAGAACACAAATTCCAGTAGATGATCCAATAATTCAAGGATTAAAAAACGAAATAACAAAATCTGATTTCTTTAATCTGGAACCTGCTTATCCGGGTGATGGTGCAGATTTATCAAGTTATGTGTTAAGTATTACTATGGGTGATCAATCTGGTCAAAAATCTCATACCGTATATTGGGTTGATGTCGCATTGGATGTTCCACAAGAACTGAGAGATTTAGCAACAAAGATAAAAGATTTGCCATAACTTATTTTTTACATTTTTTTAATTTATTGATTTAAAATTTAATATTTGTTAAGCTTTTCAGAATATAATTTATAAAAATTAATATAATGATCTTGATAGTTTAATTGACAATATAGAGTAATATATTATAAATAATTTTCTAATTTTTTTAAATTTTTCGCTGTCGAAAAATAATCATAATAATACCAACATTTTATTATAAATTTTGTATAAACGAATGTTTTGCAGCTCCAAGCATAGATGATAAATAAGAAAATATTTTATCACAAACATAAAGTATTAAATATAAATACTAAAAAATACCTCAATTCTTGAGTTATCTAATTCATTTTTTATTACTGTTTATAAAATTAGAATTAATATTAATTCATAAATAATAAAAATTGTTTTATCTTTTTATTGCAATTAACCGGTCGAATTTTGTTTTCAAAATCCAGATGATAAAAAGATAAATACATAATAGTCGAGCCTTACTACATGGAGGAATCTACTCCCGATCAGCTATCTCCATTTATAGGCGAACCCAACTGAAAAAGAGTAACAAGTTATTCTAATTAAAGTAGGCATAATATTTCAGCATCGAAAAATTATAAAACACATAACTACGTTGTTTTTCAATCTAGTTCATTAACAACTATAATTGGTTGGAAAAAGCTCTATACATATTCTCGATTATGCAAACAAGATATTGAAAAAATATCAATGAAAATGCGATAATATGTTTCTAAATAACCTTTCTTAAAATATTTATCATTATAAATTTACAAAAGCATAATGATGTAGTATGGTTCTTCATTCGGGTTCACCTACCAAATGAGACAGCTGATCGGGAGTTGATTCCTCCATGTAGTAGGGTTCTACTATCTTGTATTTAGCTTTTATTATTAGAAACTTAATAGTATTTATGGAAAATTATATGGAGAAACACAGATAGCGGTACAAAATTAGGAGTCTTCTTGTTCGAGCCTTATGTGGTTAGTAACATTTATGTAATTTATCCATCGGACTGAGGTGCATTTTTTCAAGTCTAATTAACGATGGACCAGATCTGAATAAGTGGGTTCAATGTCAATTTACTTGGGATGTATGGGATTTGAACCCTTCGGTTAAGTGGGACCAGTTACTTCTTTCTGCATTTGTTATACTTATTAGAGGAGTAATAGATTCATTTACCAACCGTCGTAAA
>JBNAIF010000008.1:0-7723 GCA_050043595.1 Nitrososphaeraceae archaeon
TAGATACAGCAGTATTGGATAGACCTATCATAAATCCACTATCAAATCCTGCTTCTTGGCATTGAGAATTTTGTGATTCATTTTGGAACATTTCTCCAACATTGACACTTTCTGTAACTGTATACCTTTCTCCATTTAAGCTTAGTTTTGTTCCTTCTTCAGAACCTGAAAATTCTATGTTGTCTGTGACAATCATGTTAAATGATGTTACATTGATTTTATTGCAAACTTCAGCTCCGCTACCTCCAGTATCAGTACATTCTTCTACGTATCTTTCACTGTTTGGTCCAGGAACAGGAAAACAAGGCTTGTTATCGCTGCTATAAGAGTCACAATATAATACTGTTTTATTTATAAGTAACATAGGATGTTCATTCTTTTTGTCTTTTAGTGGATAGTAATATTCTTCATAGACATATTCATCATCTTCATAATAATATTTGTTGTCTTCATAATCAACATAACTTACTTTTCCATATCTATCTTCATATTCTTGTGCATTGGATATTGAAATTGCTGGAATCAACAACATCATTACACCTAACAAAAGTGTACTAAAAATTCCAATTTTAGTCTTAGACATATTAACTAAAGTCGAACAATCTATTTATGAAGTTGGTTAGAACATTCTCTAATATACATTACTATGAAAAATCTTGTACAAGAATCTATAGAAAAATTCAAAATATAATTTTTACTATCTATTTTTTCCCATTTTTCCAAATCATCTATCTTGTCTATTATAATTCTCATCTTTCTTCTCTTATATCTGCGTAGAAAAAATAATACATCTAGTATGAACAAAATACCTCAGATTCACAAATACTATTACCACTTTACGATTAGGTCCAATCATAGGTAAATACCAAATTATCTTTTTCCTTCTTATCCTCTATTTCTTACCTGCTTCTTCTCTCTTTTTCCTTCTTATCCTCTATTTCTTACCTGCTTCTCTTTTTTGATGTTTAGTCTAAATTAATTTTATTATAAACCATAAAACCATAAAAATGTAATAATATAAATATATAATAATATGAAACTGGGAAAACACATTTATGTAAACATGTAATAATGTAAAATATGACAAAAATAACTTTTGAATTAAGCTCAGAATTAAATTCAAAATTTCGAAAAGCAATTACTCAACGTAAAGGACTTTATCGTGGGGCCATACAAGATTCTATAGTCGAATCGATTGAATTATGGCTTAAAACTAAAAATCTACATAAACAATCGAAAATAAATAAAAAAACAAGTAATTTGAATAATAAAATGAAAAGTAAAATGAAGCCAGAAAAAAATCTATAAATGTTAAATGATAAATCTTTCTAAATTCGAATTTAGAAATAATTAAGAAAATTATATTAATCCAAAAATACTTTTATTCTTTGAAGTGAATAAAAAATTAAAGTATACTAATTCTCTAAACATTAAAGACAAAAAATATGTTTGGCATCCATATACACAAATGAAATTATGGAATTCACAGCAAAACAATATCATAACTAAAGGTAATAATTTTTCTTTAGTAACTGACGATAATAGAAAAATTATTGATGGAATAGCTAGTATGTGGTGCAATGTTTGGGGTTATGGCAAAAATCCTGTGATTTCTGCAATGATAAATCAGCTAAAATTTTTACCAAATTCTACCTTATTTGGACTTGGAAATAAAACATCAATTGATTTAGCAGAAACGCTTATTAAATTAACTAAAGGATTGGATAAGGTTTTCTATTCTGATAATGGCTCCACTGCTATAGAAGTTGCTCTCAAAATGTCTCTTCAATATTGGAAAAATAAAGGTAAAATTGAAAAAAACAAGTTTGTATCACTTAATCACGGTTATCATGGGGATACTATTGCAGCAATGTCTATAGGTTACGTACCTGATTTTTTTGATGCGTACAGAACAATTTTGTTTAATCCTTTGAAAATCAAATCTCCAAATGAATTTGAAAATGAATCTGGATCAGACAAAGAGATAATGGAAAAAAGTTTAGAAAACGCAGAACAAATTCTAAAAGAAAACTCAAAAGAATTATCCGCCATGATTATGGAAAGTGGTGCACAAATAGCAGGAGGCTTATCAATTTATCCAAGAGGATTTCAGAAGAGAATATCTGAACTATGTAAAAAATATGATATTTTATTGATATTAGATGAAATAGCTACTGGTTTTGGTCGTCTTGGTAATCTTATAGAATATGCGGCACAAGGTTCAATACCTGATATCGTTTGCTATGGGAAAGCACTTAATGGTGGTTATTTTCCTATTGCAGTTACGGTTACTACAAACGAAGTTTATAATCAATTTTTAGGAAAATATTTAGATAATAAGCAATTTTTCCACGGTCATACATACACAGGACATCCAGTAGGTTGTGCAGCTTGCGTTGCAAATATCGAACTTTACAAAAAAACTAATTTAATTAAGCAAATAAGAGAAAATGCATCATATATTAAGACTAGATTTCCGGAAATTCGAAAATCAAAAATAGTTCATAAAATTAGACATAAAGGATTATTACTTGGTGTAGAATTAATTGATAATAATAAAAAGCCATTAAACTTAATTGAAAACAAGTCATTAAATCATTTTGTAATTCGAGAATCAATCAAAAGAGGTGTATATTTGAGAGGTCTAGATAATATCATTACAGTAATTCCACCATTAGCAATACCACGAAAAGAATTAAAGAAAATTTTAGATGTTCAAATAGATGTATTAAATTCTATCGAAGAAAAAATAAATGTTAAATAACAAATCTTTCTAAATTCGAGTTTAGAAAGATTATGATATTTCTTTATCTTTAAATTAAGATAGTTTCAAAACATGTTAAAATTCAAATTTTTATTTCTCATATTAAATTTTGTTTAATATTTAATCTACGAAATTCTTTATAGAGTGTTGCTTTTGATATACCTAATTGTTTTGCTATTTTTGATTTTGGGAGATTTTGAGAAAGTAAAACAATCAAATTATTTTTATCTATGATTTTTTGTGGTCTTCCAATCTCTTTTCCAGCTGATTTTGCTTTATTCATCCCATCCTTGGTTCTTTGAACTAAAACCTCTCTTTCTCTTTCTGCAACCCATGTTAATATTCCAATCATTAATTTTCTTATACTTGAGTCTGTGGTTTGTAAAAATGATTCTCTTGGAGAACATGAAATTAAAGGACTATATTGTTCTATTGCTTTTATTGCATCTAAAGTATCCCAAAATGTTCTGCCAACTCTCGAAAGTTCATAAACTAATACTGCATCTACTTTAGATGTTTTTACAATATCCATTAATTCTCGGAATCCTTTTCTTTGAACTGCTGGAATTTTTCCGCTTACAGATGGATCTTCAAAATAATATAAAATTTGATAATCATGTTCTTTTGACCATTTGTCTATTGCTATTTTTTGAGTAAGAACAGATTGTTCTTCAGTACTTACTCTTAAATAAGCCATGGCATATTTCATTTTATATCTAATTACATTATTTCAAATTCATATCTAACACAATGTTAAAAAAATAAGACAAACAGTTTAAAAAGGTCTATATAATTTTTAAACACTTTTTTATTTTTATATCAAATTTAAAGGTAAAAAAAAGGGTCTATTTTTTGAACGTTTTAAAAAAGGGTCCTTTTTTATACAGTATCTTATACTGTTAAACATAACGGAATTCGCAACTAGTCATTATTTGCTATTTTTTATCGAAAATATAGGGGTAAAATACCACTTTTTGTATAATTTAATGTTTTGTTATTGCATAATGTAATACTTTTAAAATTTAATGATCCGTCCTATTTTATAATAAAGTAGCGTTTTATCGCTACTTATAGTCAAAGATTTAAATATTTTAATACATATATGTTTGTAAGCCGAAATTTATTTTCTAACTTCTTTTATTTCATGAATAATGTGGTATGTGAATTTAAAATGGCTTCAGGTAATTTTCATACAATATTAAAAAAAGGTTAAGTATATGATTTTTAGATTATCATTATGATGCAAGTACAGGAGGAGTCATCACGTTTTATCATTAAAATGATGAATAAGGTTTTAGATGGTAAAAAAATAACTTTTGATGAAGCTAATCAACTTTTGGAAACAGATGATATTGTAACTTTATCAAAATGTGCAAACACCATTACAAGAAAATTTAATGGTGATACTATCGATGTTGAATCCCTTGTTAATGCCAAATCTGGCAATTGCCCAGAAGATTGTTCATTTTGTGCTCAATCTAGTTTTTATGATACAGGAATATCAAAATATCCTTTATTACCGAAAGATGAACTTGTTCAAAAGGCAAATGAAGCAAAAAAATCAGGTTCTTCTAGTTTTTGTCTTGTTTGTGCTTATAAAGAACCACCTCAAAGAGATTTTGAGCAAATTTGTGAATCCATCTCAGAAATTAAGAAAGATGTAGATATTGATGTAAATGTTTCTCTTGGTTTTATGACATATGAGAGAGCAAAAAAATTAAAAAGTTTGGGAGTAAAAAGATATAATCACAATTTAGAAGCTGCTGAAAGTTACTTTTCAAAAATTTGTCAAACACATGATTTTGAAGACAGGATAAACACTGCAAAAATTGTAAAAGATGCTGGGATGCAACTTTGTAGCGGTGGTATTCTAGGAATGGGTGAAACTCCTCAACAAAGATTGGAATTAGCATTTTCGCTTGCAGAGTTAGAACCAGATGAAGTACCAGTAAATATTCTCATAGCAAGAGAAGGAACTCCATTAATTGAAGAACCAAAGATTGACAATTATGATGTCATAAAAACTCTTGCTGTTTGGCGTTTTATTATGCCAAAAACAATCTTAAAGTTAGCAGGAGGTAGAGAAGTGCATTTCAAAGACAAAGGTAAGTTAAGTTTGAAAGCTGGTGTCAATGGTATTATAACTGGAGGTTATCTTACTACTGGAGGTAATGAACCTAACAAAGATATCTTGATGATTAAAGAAATTGGACTTAAAGTATAGATATATTACTAATGAACTAAATTCAATAAAAAAAGAAAATCTTTATCGAAATCTTAAGCAAGTTAAATTTAATAAAAATCAAGAAACTTTTGTAAATAACAAGAAGGTAATTAATTTATGCTCTAATGATTATCTTGGCCTATCTCTAAAAAAAGAAATTATTAAAAAAACTAGAGCATCCTTAAACCAAGGATCTCCATGCAGCTCTAGGCTTGTTTCAGGAAATTCCCACAAGATTGAAGAATTGGAATTTGAGCTAGCAAAACATCGAAATACTGAATCTTCTCTTGTTTTTCCAACTGGTTATATGGCCAACCTAGGGGTAATATCTACATTAGCTACTAAAGATCATGTTATATTTAGTGACCAATATAATCACGCAAGTATTATTGATGCTTGTAAACTAAGTAATGCATCATCTATAGAAATTTTCAAACATAATGATCCACAAGATCTAGAAAATTTAATTAAAAAAAAATATAAATCAAAAAAAACTAGTGGTTCAAAACAAAAAAAATTCATAATAATTACAGAAGGTATTTTTAGTATGGATGGAAATATTTGTAATATTTCAGAAATTTCAGATATTTCTAGAAAATATGACGCTATATTAATCGTGGATGATGCGCATTCTGATTTTATATTTGGACATCCAAATAATTTTGGAGGAATAATTGAGCATCTTGGACTTCTAAGAAATGTAGATATTCATATTAGTAGCTTGAGTAAGGCTTTGGGTTCTTTTGGGGGTTATGTATCCTGTCCTAACATAGTAAGGGATCTACTGATAAACAAATCTAGGACATTTATCTATACTTCTGCAATTCCAGATCATTTGTGTTCAAGTTCATTATATGCATTCGAGTACTTGAAAAAACATTCAAGCTTGCAAAAAAAATTATTTAAAAAATTCGAAAAATTTTCATCTAATCTAAGAAGACTAGGTTTTAATATTGGCAATTCTGAAAGCCAAATTATTCCAATAATAATAGGTGATGAAAAATTAACAATGTCATTTTCAGCTGAATTATATGAACAAGGAATTTATATACAGGCAATTAGGTATCCTACTGTAGAAAAAGGAAAAGCTAGATTAAGAGTTTCTTTAAGTAACCTTATAACAGATTATAATATAGAATATGTAACTTTATGTCTAGAAAAATTAGGATATAAATATAAATTGATAAGCTAGTATTGGTAACATATAAATATACGATCTTTCTAAACTCGAGTTTAGAAAGATTTATTATATTAAATGTGTAAAGTTTTACTAAAATATGAAAAATAATGTTAAAAAAATTAAAAAAAGAAGTTTTGATAATGATAATTTGATAGAATTAAAAATTTGTATTCCTAAACAATATCATAAAGAAGTAAAAGATTGTTTTGAGGAAATTCCAATAGATAAATTGGTTTCTGGTCTCAAGTTTATTAGAAAAAGATACAATGCAGAAGAAGGTGGATACCTTTCACCTGGAAGAAAAAGCCTCATAAAAAAAGAGATAGCAATGATAAATAAAGAGCAGGCGATCTGGAGATTGAAAAATTGGAAAAAAATGATTCAAGAATATAAAGAAAAAGGTTACAGCTACCCTACAATTTCAAGGATCAAAAACCAATTACTCAAGTTAGC
Organism: Nitrososphaeraceae archaeon; assembly: GCA_050043595.1. Taxonomy (GTDB): domain Archaea; phylum Thermoproteota; class Nitrososphaeria; order Nitrososphaerales; family Nitrososphaeraceae; genus TH1177. Next base: position 6,622 of record JBNAIF010000008.1, read on the forward strand.
TAATGAATAAACAAAAAGATAATCTTTTATTTATTATCTTTTTGTCTTGTTATGATAGTATCTTTTACAATATTTTTTTGTTTGAAAAAAATAAAATTAATTATATTTATTGTTCTGGTGATGAAATTTTTTTGTCATGTTTTTTTTCATGAAATTTTAAGTAGTCTACAACTTCGTCATCATCATTATAGAGATTATTTAAATTATTTCTCATTCTTGTTAATTATACGAGAAGATAATATTTTAACATTGTAGTACTATTTTTAATAAATATATATTATAAAAATCCATAACTAAATAACTTACTTAGTTTTTTCAGTAACTTTTATCTATAATAAAATAAAAGTTAAAGATCTGGATTTTCATATATTTGTGGTTGCGGTCTCTTTGTAGTCTGATTAAATGATGATGGATTATTCAATTCTTTTGTACTTGGTTCTGGAACATCAGGAATCGTTGTCTTCATATTTTCTTCTACTATCATACTAGCTTCTTCTAGTATTTTCATTGAATCTTCGGAAACTGGAGATGAGTTATCTACCTTTGCATTTGGTATTTGTCCAGAATCATTCACAATATCTGACAAAAGATCTGATATTTGTCCAAATGATTGATCAGCTTCTGGCATCATATTAGATAATCCACCTTGAATTCCTTTTATGACTGACATTGCGGGACTTAATGTTACTACAACATCGCCTAATTCTGTAATTGTATTTAATCTCAATTGAATTTGTTCCATGGCTAATTTTGCAGAACTCACCATTTTAGACATTTTTCTAATTTGTGACAATTCATTTGATAAAACTTTAGCATACTGTCCATCATGATTTTGCATCGCATATACAACTCTTTTAAAAATAAGCTGATCTTTTTCTTGCATTTTGTTCGAGATATTATCTAATTTAGAAATTTGAAGTTGTAATTTTTTCTGTGCTTCATCAATTTTTGGTTTTAATGGAGCTTGTGGTTTGATATTGTCTACAAGTTTATTTTCAAATATTTTACCCGTAAGACTTGAATTATCATTATTTTCAATTGTTGATCTTGACCACTTTTTATTAAATGATATTCTATCTTTCATCTTTCCTACTTTTACAAT
>JBNAIF010000009.1:0-12475 GCA_050043595.1 Nitrososphaeraceae archaeon
CTGAGAAAGTTGCTGATACGAATAGTACTGAGAAAGTTGCTGATACGAATAGTACTGAGAAAGTTGCTGATACGAATAGTACTGAGAAAGTTGCTGATACGAATAGTACTGAGAAAGTTGCTGATACGAATAATACAGATGTATGTAAAATGCCTCCATGTCCAGAAGGAAAAGTTTGTATTCAAGTGTGTCCAGAATCTATAGGAAAAAACATAATTAATTCGAGTAATTGATTTGTAAAATTATTCATATATAATAAATACAAATATATTACATGACTAATTCACAATTTACAAAAAGTTTAAGTTATCTTTATATAGCATCATAAACAATGTTTAATCAAAATTAGATAATAAATTTATATATCTTATTATAACACTAATTTTATTATTCACTATTTAGGTATATGACTAAATTTATCGTGTGTGATCCATTATTATGAAAATCATAATTAATACTGAAAATAAATATCACTAGTTTTTCATCCAATCCCTATCTTCTAAATATTCTAATAGTTTGATCATTTCTTTTATTCGTACTTCACCTCCTACCGATTGTTTACAAAATTCATAGTGTTTTTGTATTAACATATCTTCTCTATTCGAAATGTCTTTACTTTTTTCAATTAAGCTAAAAAAGTTGTCTTCTTTACCAGTATGATCGGTAATATATACAGAATAAGATTTAAGAAATCGTGCTACCGGTTCTTTTATTCGTCTAGAATCAATGCATTCTCCTTTTTTATGTTGTTTTATTTTAAATTTCATTTTATTTAGTTCTCTTCTAAGCATAATTGCAATACGACGTCCTAATTCATGTTCAATCAAAAATTTTCTGATGTCTTCTGAATATCCTTTTTTGTATTTAGTATTTGGAAAATAAGACTGCTCTTCTTTTGCATGATGAAATTTATCTACAAATTCTTCTATAACAACTGAAATAATCTCGATATCTTCAACTGGTATATCTTTATCGAGATACAATTTATTAGAACAAGTTTGAACTATCTTTCCTAGTCTTCTTATGGTAATATGATCATTTTTAAGATTTTGTGTCGAATTCAACTTAAAATTAATTGTATAAAAAATATAATAGGGTTATTAGATTAATAACTGTCATATAATAATTTTAAAAAAGTTAATAATCACCTACATACAATAGTGGTTCTCCACTATTATCAGCATCATTAGAGAAATATCCACGTCCATTTCCATCACAAAAATCACCTAATTTAGAACCAAAATCTTTTAATGCTTCAGCTACAGCTGCGGGTGATGTATTATCATTATTACTAATATACAATGCTGCGGCTCCTGCAACATGTGGTGCAGCCATACTAGTACCGGTCATAGTAGAATATGAATTAGATTTAAATGTTGAAAAGATATCTACACCAGGTGCAGCTATATCAATAACTGGTCCGTAATTGCTAAAGGAAGCGAGAGAATCATCTACGCCATATGGAGTTTGGGGTCCTTCCCCCCCACACTTGCCATCGCTATCAACTATAGCAGAAACTGAGATAACTAATGGATGATTAGCAGGAGTAAAAGTATTTGCATTTTTACCGTTATTTCCAGAAGCTACTACAAAAGTAATTCCAGATTCAACTGCATTTGTTATTGCTTGATCTAAAGCTATAGATTCACATTCACAACCTAAACTTGCAACAGCTACATCCACCTTATCACTGTTTTCGGTGATGTAATCTATTCCCTTTACTAACGTAGAAATATCTCCAAAACCTGAGGATTCCAAGACTTTGATAGCCCATAAATTCGCTCCTGCAGCTATTCCAACTATTCCAACATCGTTATCTTCTGCTGCCGCTATTCCTGCAATATGTGTACCGTGACCATGATCATCATTAGCTGTACCAGTGCCTGGAACAAACGTCATTTCTTGTACTACGTTTAGATCGTCATGATTTAAATCAATACCCGTGTCCAAAATTGCAATATCGGCATTAACCTTTCCGGTATTGTCATTAATAGAACTTAAGTCACCATCTACTCTATCAACGCTTAAAGGTAATTTTTGTGGTACATGACTTGCAAATGCATGAATTATTTTATCTTGACCAATATATTTGACTAATGGATGTTCAGACAATAAATCCAATATAGCAGAATCATGAATTTTAATAGCAAATCCTGTTATAGCATAATTATACACATGAAGTAATTCAGAATCGGTTTCTCCAAGTACTTGATCATAAAACAACAATGGATCCACTGGAATGTTATTAAAGTCATGATCTTTAAGATAAATAATATATTGATTTGGAATCAAATAATTATCTTTATTTTCAAAAAATTTTATTGATAGATTATCAGAATCCAAAGAGTTTTCACCTTTGGCAAAGTTTCCATATGATATAAAAGAAATCAACAATATCATAATTGTCAATATCGGCATAGAAGTGTATATTTTCAATATGATAATCTCTTATAATATAAAGAATTAATAGGCATTTTTTAACAATTTACTCTAACATAATTACAGTATGTTTTAGGAGAAAGTTATAACATAATAAAATATGTTATTTTTTTACCTTATTTAATTATAATTTTAAAATAAAATATTATTGATACATCTATTTTACTACTGTTACAATGCAATTTGAGCTATTAACTATACCAGAAGAGGTACTTCCTAATAATAATTTTCTCACTCCAGATTTTCGACTAGATCCTACTATTATGTGATCAATTTTGTTTTTTTTAACATAATCTAAAATAGAGTCAATAATTGGCGAGGGCGAAATAACTAAATCAGTTGAATAATCTACTTTATTATTTGGTATTTTATTGATATAAATAGGAATCTTCTTGAACCAACGATTAATATTTTTTTTAGCTTTTTTAACATCTATAGGATAAGCAAAGTGTGCTACATATAATTTGGAATTAAATTTTTCAGAAATAATTATTCCATAATATAAGGCATTCATTGAAGAACGTGAGCCATCTATACCAACAAGAATTTTGGAAATTTTTTCTTTCAATTGTATTAATATTAAAATAATTCTACACTAATATATAAATAAATAAATTTATACTGATTTTAATTATTTATTTATATAATAATTCATTTTATATAATTTATTGTTAATAAAACAAAGAATTGAAGATCAAATCTAGAATAACGGTATTATTTTTGATTTTATAAATACGGCATACCTATTTTTTAGCATAACAATATAATAAATTTAAAAAAAATATATGTGGTAGTTTACAATTAATTGAGGGTAACTTAATTACGACAGACGTTCTAAAAATAGAAACTCATTGTCATAATACATATTCTAATTTTATGAATAAATCCACTACAGTACCTTTTGATTGTGGAGTAACAATTGAGGAACAATTAGAAAAAGTATATTTGGAAAAAATTGACATTTTGTTCATAACTAACCATAATACCTTAAATGGGTATAAACAAATGATTGAATATCAAAGAAATCATGAAAAGTACAAGAATATTATGATTTTCCCTGGCGAAGAAGTTACTGTAAATAATGGCGGACATGTACTATCTTATGGGATATATGATGGAATAAAGCCTGGAATGACAGTAGAAGAAACAATTGATGAAATTAAACGTCAAAATGCCATATCATGTGCTGCACATCCATTTGCAGTATCTAATGGAATAAGAGATAGTGCTAAAATGTGTGACATAATGGAATCTTTCAATAGCAATAATATTGACAATTTTTCAAATATTGTAGCTGAAAAATTTGCAAAAGAAAATAACATGTTATCAATTGCAGGCAGTGATTCACATGTTAAATCTACTATAGGAAGATGTCTAAACACATTAGAAGCAGATAAGACAATAGATAGTGTAATAGATAGTATGAGACATGGAAAGTTTGACATAATAAGAAAAAATTATGCAAATAAAGAAGAGCTATATGAACAAGCTCATTACATTCTATCACAATCTAGAAACTCAGTTTTGGAAACTATATTGAAAACTAATCCGAAAGTATACCCACTTTTCAAATGGTTGTTAGATAAATTTATTTCTAAACCAGATATGAGACTATGGAGATTAATGGGTTCGATAGGATTTTATCTATCAAAACGTATGTCAAAAAAAGTCAATATTAAAGGACACGATCCAAATGTATTCCAAAATAGGTCATGGAAGAATTTGATCTTGTTAAGCTTGATTCCATAAAAAAATTCAAATCGTTTGTACAATACAACATAATAAATAATATAATTATTTTATCGAATATTTAGAAAATCCTCAGAAATTAGAATATATAAAAATGTGTATGTATCAAGATGTAAAATTTATATGAAATAGAGCAATCTTTTTTATAAATAATAGTTGTGTTTAATTGTTTCTATACTTATTAATAATTATGATCAATTTTTCTATTGATGAAACTCTCCGCTCAATTGCAAAAGGCGAAATTTTGAGTGATTCTTGGAATAGGAAAGTTTTTTCAGTTGACGCTAGTCATTATACTATCACTCCAAAAGCAATTGTTTGTCCAATAGATGAGATCGATGTTTCTGAATTATGTATTTTTGCATCAAAGAAAAACATATCATTAACTCCAAGAGGCGCAGGTACTGGTTTACTTGGACAATCTCTGACAAATAATATTAGCATAGATTTTACAAAACATATGAATAAAATTTTAGAAATAAGTGATGATTATGTAGTTGTCCAACCAGGAATAAGTAAAGGATTAGTAGATAAAGAATTAAGTAAAAGAAATAAATTCTTGCCTCCTGATCCTGCGAGTAGTCAATATTGTACAATTGGAGGAATGATAGCAAATAATTCAAGTGGCATTCATACCCTTGGTTATGGAAGTACTATTGATTTTTTAGAAATGATAGAAGTAGTATACTCTAATGGAAAAATAGACACAATTTCAGGATATAAAAATAAGCATGAACGAATCAATTTACCATATTCATGTTTAAATACGAAAATACAAAGATTACTTGATCACATAACCAATGCTAGTTCAAGGAAGATTATAATAAATAAATATCCAAAAGTTTCTAAAAATTCTTGTGGATATAGATTAGATAAAATAATTGAAAACGATAATTTTTATCCTCAAAAAATTTTTGCTGCTTCTGAAGGAACTTTAGGTTTAGTGACCAAAATAAAACTTAGAATTCTTGATATTCCAAATTATAAATCAACTATTGTGGTAGGTTTTAAAGATATACTACATGCTACATCTACTATATCAAAAATTAACAAGTTCAAACCTATTGCTATGGAATTATTAGATGGTAAAACAATATTAAAGAATAACAAAGATTTTAGAAATTCAAATAATAAAAACTTTGGTTCATTGTTATTTATAGAGTTTGCAGATTATAATTTGTCAAATATTGAAACTACAGTAAGATCATGTTGCGACACACTTTCTTTAATGTCAGAGATAATTGAAGTTGCGTATGACAAAAATAGTTCTGCTAAAATTTGGCAGTCTAGGAGAAATGTGTTAAATAATGTAATGAAATTAACTGTTGGAAGCAGAAAACCAATAGGGTTGTTTGAAGATACAGTAGTACCGGTTACAAGACTTTCTAATTTAGTAGAATTTATTTTAAAAGAATATGATTTTCATAATTTAGATTATGCTATTTATGGGCACGCTGGTAATGGAAATTTGCATACACGTCCCATGATTAACATAGATTCAAAAAATGAATTGGAACTTATCACAAATATAGCCGAAAAGATCTTTCATAAAGTTGTAAATTTAGGCGGCTCGATAAGTGGAGAACATAGTGATGGAATAGGTCGTTTACGTTACATTGAATATGTTTATGGAAAAGATATGTTAAATATTTTTAAAAACATAAAAAATATTTTTGACCCTCATAATATCTTAAATCCAGGTAAAAAAATTCTGCCTTAATAGTTATGCTTTTATTGATTCAAGAAATTATAATTTCTAATATGTATTTGAAATTAAAACATTACTAACCTAAATATTTTATCTCATTATTTGTAATATTTATGATTCCATTTTTCGAATCTATTTTATCATGCATAATTCGTTTACCAGAAGGAGTTATCAAATAATTTTGTGTTATTGATAGACTATCAGACCCTATAAAAAATATTCCACTAACCAAGAGCATTTGTTTATCGATTATTCTAGATTGTAAAATATTTTTACCAGTTTTATCTTGTATAAGTATATGTGATTTTTCATTAATCTTAAAACTCAAATCATCAGAGTAATATTTTATGACATTCCGTTCAACTTCTATTATTTTATTATTATTTTGTCCGTAAATTATAGACGTAATACTAGGACCGTGTTCTTCTTCATGTATAGAAAAAATCTTTTGGCCATTTAATAATATTTGTTTGGGACTGTTTTCAATAAAATTATTGCCTATTAATAATGTATAAATCATGACTAATTTTAATTAAAGATGATGTAGCCAATATATAATCATATTTCATGAAAAACTGGAACTAAACGAAAAACATTAGTTAATGATATTCAAACTAGACCAACAATATTAAGAAATAATTAATTCCATATAGAAGATTGGCCAATATAAGCGATAGTACTAACCTTTATGACTTAAATTGAAACATTTTTACTTAATGTATTTCTAGTTCGCGGTCTATTGCTTTGTTGTATTTATATACTATATTTCCACATAAAAATTCAGATAGATTAAAATTCGTTTTAGTATTAAAGAAAGGAATAAAAAAAGAAACGGATTAGCAAATAGAAATTATTACCTTGTCGATGAAGGATATCACTTGGAATGTTAATTAGTTCTGATAAATTTTTCGTAGTTCGCCATATCGAGATCTATTCTGACATCCGCACAATCTATTGATAAACCTAAGAAAACGCTCATTTTCTAAAGTATGACTCGAGTAGTAGTAGTAGGATTCATTGTCATAATCTTGCTTTGCTAGTTTTACATCATCCAAGGATACAGTATACAAACATAGCTACTAAATTCTTATTGTAACTATAATAATTTTTAATCTATTATTTTTATAGAGCCTTTTAGAATAAATTAGAGAATATTTTCTTAATTATAATTATTATTTATTATGACATTAGATCTGTATACAATTTTATTTTATATACATTTGTTAACTGCTATTTTATGGTGGAGCCTAAGTTTTGTTGTAATTTTTATAATTTCACCCTTGAATAACAATGGTCGCTTATCAGTGGTTTTTCCCATAATTCATAGATATGTACTTTCGTTATCAACTATAGCTATAAGTTCAGGATTACTAATTACCATAATAAATCTTGAATTTAATATATTGAAATTTTTCAATGTGGAATGGAATTTTCTGCTATTGATATCTGGAATTACGTCCATACCAGTTTATGTAACCATATTATTAAGGAGTAAAACTAGACCTATGACTTTAAAAACAAATATCAAACTTCAAAGTAAGAAGAAAAAACCAGTATTACCTTATATCCTATTTATACTCTTGACTTTTACTTTACTCTCGATGATATTTATTTCAGAATCATACTTTTGATGTGATCAACAATGACGATAAGAATATTTGTAATATCACAAATAATCAATTATATTGAAATAAATTCAAAGTTTATTAAATATATATTGTTTAAATAATTTTAAGTAGATCGAATTTTAATATATCAAGTAATGTCTATTTATCATTTAACACTTTTTGGTACTTTTTTACTATTCATTTTTCTGCTATCAGATAATAATTTAAAGGATATCGATGCAAAGAAATTTCAAGATATGAAAAATGTCATATCACAAGATGAATATAACTATTTAAATTTTGAGTATAGTGGTAATAAAATTAATCCGGAATCATATAACTATAATAAAAATGAATTTGGAATATTAAGTGTAGAAATAGATGCTTTATCTGTATTAGATGATCTGATTTTGGATATAAAAATCATGGAATTATCAGATCATAATTCAAAATATGCTGTAAAAAGATTAATGTTATCTTCTTTAAATAATATAAATAAGGTACTAAATGATGGAAATACACTCAACGATATAGTTATTTGTGATCGCATGGTTTCATCTTTTAATAATGAGTTACAGAAATATTTTAGGTCTGGAATAATAGAACAAAATAATAAAGAAAAAATAGAACAACAAATATTATTATTTAAAGATCTTATCTGCAAAGAATAATTTAAATACTCATTAATATCATATTTTTATCCAGTAATAAAAGTTTATTATAAAAATGAGAATAAAAAGTAGCGGCATATTCTAAATAAATTGAGCAAATATTTGGTTATTAATATACATAGTTGGACAAGTTTTAAACTCTATAACACCAATATAATATTATAGAGATTTATGATTTACGGGCTTATATATACAGATAATGGAGTTTACATATTATTATATTATTCCTGTATTTTTTAATTCAGTTACTCTTTTTCTGATCGTTACCTCAGCTACACCAGCATTTAAGGCAATATCCCTTTGAGTGAGTTTAGATTTATTTTTCAAACTTATGTAATATATTACTGCACCGGCAAGTGCCATAGGATTTTTACCTAGTGTTAAAGTATTTGTTTTAATTATATTTTTAATAAGCTGTATTGATTTTTGTTTTATTTTTTCGTCAATTTCTAGTTTATTAGAAATTTTAGAAACACATTTAATCGGATCGATGATTGGAACCTTTAAATCTAATTCTAAAACTAACTCTCGATATATTCGTGCTATTTCATTTTTTTTACCACCAGTTATTTTTGCAATATCTTTTATAGTACGAGTTAGACCTAATTCTTTACATACAAAATATGTAGTAGCATACAATACACTAAATATCGATCTTCCACGAAATATTTGTTTTTTTACTATTTTCCTATATAAATATGCAACTTTTTCTATAGCTATATGTGATAATACTAATTTATGCTTTAATGTATATAATTCTTCAAACGCTTTTTTTAAATTCCTGCTATAAGTATTACTATGGATTCTAATATCATACTCTCGCAAACGATTTATTATAGAATACATTGATGGACTTATCTTAATTCCATTAACATCGGTAGTTTTTTTACTTATTATGGTGGAAAATCCTCTATCATACCTAGATAAAAAAGTACAAGCTGAGTTTTCAGAGTCATATTCATTATTAATATTATATTCAAGTTCATGATATACATAATTGTCTGTAGATACTATACCACAATTACTACATACTGTTTCTTCTCTCATTATATCTACAATAATTGAATTTCTTTTATTACAAAATTTACAAATATTATTACTAGTACTTTCAAGTTTGTTTTCTTGAATTATTGACTTGTATTTCATTAATATTTATATTAATAACATTATTAAAAAAAATACGTTGAATGATTAAACTTGCATTATAACTATTAAAGATAAAAATATAGAGTTTAATTAAATTCTTTTAAGATTTGTGAATTAATTCAAAATAATTTAACACAATAATCAATTCGATTCTGAAGCATTTAAAAATTATTTCGCACTAATAGAAACTATATAATTTCTAAAATCTGTTTAACCCAATCTTCAATTCCAATAAACTTTTTATAAACATATTAACCTTACCATAAATACGTTATAATATTAATAATAAGTTAAAAATCTTAGGTGTTATTAAAATTTTATAGAATTAGTCAAAAATATAATCTTTTCCTAACTATTAAATAATGTTAAAAAATATAGGGATAATAATACGAAATTATAAAATATATGATAAATTTATTTCTACGCAAAATTAAGGAACAGATATTTGTAATTAATAAAAAAAATATCAAAGTTTTTTATGTCTACGATAGTCTATTTTTTTTTGTTTTTCTTCCTTAGCGTGATGCAAACGATCTTTTTCACTGGCAAATTGTTTATTACATTTAGAGCATTTTAATATACGATTCTTGTGTATCTTCTTTGTATGATTTATAAGGTCTAGTTCACTATCAAATTTTTCTGTACAGGTTGTGCATTTATATTTTTTAGTAAATAATTTTAACATATTCATATTACGTAAAACTAATATTAAAATTTAGATCTAAAATTTTAAGCTAAATATAAATTTATTTTAAAATTGAATATTATAATTATTAATAATTAACAATAATTCTATAAAAACGTAAAAAAGATAAAAAATGTTATTAGAGATAATGATATAAATCCATTTAAGATCACCTAGATAAGTGTAAGCCGAAAAACAATGGTTCAATATTTTTATTCAAATTTTATAACAATATAGATCGTAGATATTTTTATATTGTAACATTAATTTTTTATTATTACTTATATGATAGGGTACGAATAGTTATATTATCTTTCTTACTTTTTCCAATATCTAAATTTAAAAGAAATGTTATTTATTCATATAGAAGATAAATTAAAATGCAATTTGTAGAGTACTTTTTAGATGTTTCTTTTTCTTAAATATATTTTATAATCATATTCAACATATTTTTAATATTAAAAATTTTAATAATTTAAATATATAAATTGTATATACAATAATATATGTATTCTATATAGAATCAAATAGATATCAAAATTTTAAATTCATATAAAATAAAATTGACATATTGATTTTTAATATGTATACATATCTAGATAACATATATAATATGTTATAATTACTATTTTAGTATTACATTCATAAGAATTAAATTATATCATTTACCTTTTTATATCGTGTTTACTAAATCTCCTAAAAATTGGAAAAAAATTTCAGAATCTAAAGTGTATTCAAATGAATACATAGATTTATTTGAAGAGAGATTAAATTTAAATGGTATTAAAAAATCATATATAAAAGGAAAAAGAAAAAATTTTTCTACTATTGTACCATTTATATCAGATAATGAAATTTTAGTTATAAAAAGCTATAGACACTTAGTTGATTCGATTCAAATAGAAGTGCCGTCAGGATACATCGAAGACAATGAAATCCCCAAAGATGCAGCAATGCGGGAATTAAAGGAAGAAACAGGTTATGAAGTTAATGAACCTATTTTTATTGGGAAATATACATTAGATTATTCCATGTTTGAACAAGAAGGTAATATTTTTGTAGGATATAATTTAATAAATAAAAAAGAACAATCTTTGGGTACTATGGAATCAATAACAATAGAGATTGTTACTATGTCTCAAATAAAAAAAATGTTATTAAAAGGGGAAATTCTTAATGCGGCATCAATAGTAGCCTTGTATAGAGCATTAGATTTCCACTATAATAAAGAAAAATTATAACAATCTGAAAGATTGAATAATGTTTACAACATCAGCTACATCGTGAATAAATTGATCTTTATTATCACTAAAATATCCTACAAAATACATATTGTTATTTAAAATTGTCCAAATTCCTAACATTACTTGATCGAAATTACGAGTACTAACCAAAAGATAAGATTCATTTTGACCTAACCCACTGGAAGAATTGATATGTTTAAATTCGAGTATTTCATTTTCATCATTTAAGTTTAGAATATAAATATAACTTAGTTCTTGAAGAGAATAATTCGTTTTTGATAAAGGTGTAATTTCAATACCTACAAAAGATGAATTGTTATTATTATTAATTTGTATATACGATGATGAAGTTTCGGTAATAGTCCATTCTGTAGGATATGTAAATTCGATATTTAAATTGTCATTTTTATATTTCTCAGCATATATTTCATTTAAAATAACAAATGACAGCATAAATAAAATAAAACACAAGATAGAGAATATCATTTTAATCAATATTATATAAAAATATATTATTAATCTTATGATTGAGATGAAATTAAATTAAATGTTATAATAAAAAAATAATTAAAAAATAAATTTTAAAATGTTGACGACTCCAATCTAGATTTTAATTCATAAATTGATGATAGACTTAAATCAGCAGTATTGTTTTTTTTTATATCTTCTTCTTGAAGATGACCATCTTCTAACATTTCAGCCAAAGTATTTAATGCATAAATAACTAATTGTGTTTCATTTTCATTTATAGAAATATTAACCAATATTCAAATTTAAATATAAACAAAATTATAATAAATTAGTTTCTATCAAGATCTTTATATTTTATATAAATATTACAATATTTATTTGCAAATTAAAATATTTCTACATCCCTTTTCATGTGTAATGTTTCAACTATATATCCAAAATAATGTGTAGTTCATCAAGAACACAAAAGTCAGTTTTATATCATCTGCATAATTTATGTAGTATGCACGATTTTCATGTAACTATTGTTCTTCATCATAATACATAAAATATATTCTTACTTCTTACTACTTTAGAATAAAAATAAATATATATTATGAACACATACAAACTAAAAAGAGTATAACTAGTAAAATAATATTTATTTATTATTTTTATGCAAATAAAAATTAAAAATGAAATTAATGATATATAATAAATATTAAGACCTATTAAATATAATTTATTTTACCTTATTTTAAAATATAAATTAGATA
>JBNAIF010000010.1:0-15650 GCA_050043595.1 Nitrososphaeraceae archaeon
AGTTAATGATAATAAGTCACAGAAAGGAGAAGAACCAATCTAAAAGTAAAAATAATTAAACAAAAAAACTTACCAATGATGAATGACCAAAGTACCGTCCATGACCCAGAAGGACGTAATTAATATCATAAGAGATATGCATAAAGAAGAGGTAACGTCCAATCAAATAATACAACATGCTAAAACCCTTGCTAATTCTCCTTCAGAGTCTACAATAAGAAAGCAACTCCAATCATTAGTAAAAAATAAAATCTTGAAACATAACATAGCAGAAAGAACTTATTCATTTGCTTAGATGAGAGAAGGACAAAAACTATTCAATTATTTATCAAAAATTGTTATATCTAAGATTCAGAATCAAAACTATCTAGTGTATTTAACTTTCTCAATGGAGACATAGTATCAAAGTATATGAAAACTGCAACTCCAGAACTAATGATAATAGATGATAAAGAAATAGAAGAAATATCTGTTAGTAATTGGATATTTCCCACATCACGGTGATGCTGTGGTCCACCCTAAAGATTCACCGTATTTACCTCTCTGATACTGATAATATTGAACTTTATACCAAAAAAGCTCAATAACAATTCTATTAAAACATTCTTAATTATTTATACTGTTTAAATAATATAGAAATACGAATATTTTTATGCAATTATTTGCTATACTTGTTAATGAGTATAGACAACAATACTCAAACAGTTTATGCATTTCTTATTGGAGATATAGTATCAAAGTATATGAAAACTGCAACTATAGATATTGATCTGGATATGATAATACAAAGTAAAGGTAATGCTGTTACTGAAGATTTTTTTTGTACTTGGATTTGCTAGTTAATGATATTAAATCTTTTACTCCGAATAATACAAAGATAAATTATTTCTCTTCCTTTTAGTTCAATTCTTTCTTGAATGTTTGTTATTTTTAGACTATACCCTAGACAATAATCATTACTGATATGCAGTTTGAATTAGTGTAGCTTATATTGCTTTATAAAAAAATAATCAATATGAAACAAAGTTCAATGGATATGAGATCAATAATGAATAAAAGTATTATTTCTGTTGATAAGGGTGATACTATTCGATTAGCAGTGAAGAAGATGATTCAAGGTGATTTAGGATCTGTGATTGTAACTGACAATAATAAACCCGTAGGTATGTTGACTGAACGAGACATTCTGAGATATATATATCATGAAAAAATTAATTTAAATGATACTGCACAAACAATAATGACCAATCCATTAATTTCAGTAGATATAAATGCTACCATTGATGAAGCCGCACAAATTATGCTCACAAATAATATTCGTAGATTATTAGTAAAAGAAAAAGATGAATATGTTGGAATAATTTCACAACGTGAGCTTCAAAAATCTGTGTCAGAATTAAGTTAAATCAATTCTAAATTTTCAAGTTTAGATGTTGTGATTTAAATAAATTTTAAAAATGAAATTATATACATTAAAATAGATAATTATTTATCTTTACATATTATTTCTTACACCTTTCATTAATATCAAAATCTCTGCATGTTGTAAGTAACATATCATACTATTTTATATATCTACTTTTACTAATCATTAATATTATTATGTATTAATTATAATGTCATTTACGATACTTTATGATAAATCGAATTTAGCAGTTTCTATTTCTATTGGCTGAAAAAGTAAACCACTTACTGTTATATGTCCTTTGTAGTTTTCTTTAGGATCTAACTTTACTGTTATCCCTTCTACCCCCCAACCAGAATGTGTAATTTTATGTTGGTGAATTTTCTTTAATTTGGAATCTTTAATTGTAAATGTATAATCTACATGTTCTAAATTGTTTTTATTTTTTTTATCGGTAAAAATTATTTTAAAGTGTTTATTGTAAATATTATTAACATTTTCGTTTGTAAATGCTATATTTACATTCATAGAGTCAAATTTCAATGTTTTTTTGAATATAGTATCATTTACAATTATCTTTCCATTCATCCATGGGTAATCATCTGATTGAAAATGATATATGCCTTCATTATTCAATTGAAATGAATATTTTTCATCTCGTTCTATAATGTCTGTCTCTTTGTAAAAATCCTGATCATTCTTAATTGTAAATTGATGTGGAATATTGTCTGCATTATAAAACACTATTTCTTTCTGTGATTCAATTGGATATGATGTAATATCAAAAAATCGATATCGATTTTCATCACTTGATCCTGGTATTATGGTTATTATTTCTTCGCCATAAACATGAAAGCCAAAACTTACAGTTATTATAAATAATAATAAAAATAATGATATTGATGAAAATATTGAAAAATTCATTGAGTAATGAAATAATTAAATGCTATATATTTGTAAATTACTCCGAACGATATACTCTATAATATCATGGTTCAAGAAAGACTTGAACTCATATTAATATATATACAAGACTGTTAATGTTAAAGAAAAAATTGAAACTAGATATAGTATAAAGTTAAATAATTGTTTTGTTAAAAGTAGATATCAATGCCTAAGACAAGAGGTATTAAACAATTCCACATACATCAAAATGATCCAATTAATGATTTTATAAACAGCCCAGAAATCACGCCAATCAGTATCGCGGTATCTGGAACTGCAATGTATATTTTATATGAGGAAGTTTATTCTCAATTCGATAAATCACAATAAAATTATAGTTTATATCAAATATAAAAAAAAGATTATTGGGGATTATGACCCAAACTACATGATGATACAAACATGTCATGTGAATTGAATTGTTCTCTTATTAATTGAGCAGAACCACATTTTTTTCCATTCCTTTCTCTAAAATTAAATATTTTTTCATTTACATTCTACATTCAGGTGTACAAAAAGTAAAATATTCTTCTAGCTCTCTCGCATACTCTCTTATCTTGTAAATTTGATATTCATCAATTGGAATAAAGTCATATATTCTAAAATATAAAAATGAGCCAAATTTAGTTGGTTTTGCTACTTTCTTGAATTTATCTATTTTTTTTATATCTCAAATAAACATCATTCATATCATGAAAATGTTTAATGGCTAAACATGTAGTAGAAATTGTACCTTTTGTGTAGTTATTATTTTTCATATAGATTAAGTCACGTATTTTATTTTCTATCTTTGTATTATCATATTTTAATAATTTAGTTGTGTACAGATAGTCTATATTACAAAATTTCATAAATTTACTGATTTTAGATTTATATGTATTTTTAGTATATTTCGAATTTATAGAAGAAATTGAATTTGAATATACTTCGCTTGAATTAAATAGATTTTTTGATTCACAAAATAATAGTAACAATATTAAATATTTATTAATAGTATCTGTTATACATTTGTAAATTTATATATGTTCTATTTTAATATGTCTAAAATAAATATAATTAAGTACACGATATATTCTTCGATTATAATATCATGATTAATCGAATAGGTATTAGATCATCATGCTATATCATTACTGAATAAATTTTTGAATATTAGCATTTTTATTTTCTCTATTTATTTAAATCATATCCGCAAATCCTTTTGTAATGAGAAATACACCTAAATTTACAGGAACATTATTTGAACCTACACTTATACTGTATTTTTTCTTCTTTAATTTTATAGTCAATGGGGTTTTAACAGAAATATCTATATTTTCTTTATCGGTTATAAAACAAGCATCATCTAATGGATTGAATTTATCTAAATTTTCAATTCTAACTTTAGTTAAACTACTCTTACTATTCAAAGATCCTGGCATTCGAAATATTCTATGTATATCTGTAGTTACTTGTGGGTCTATTTTTACAGCTAATTCAGATGTTATAAGAGTAATTTGTTGTTTAAAAGAATTATATCCTCCGATTTTTTTTACATAATATGATAATTTCTTATTTGTCAAATCTTTTATTTTTAATTTAGTTAATATTCTCTTTCTCCAACCAAAAGTTAATCCACTTATGGGAATTCGAATATTGTAACCGAATTTAGATGCTCTTACACCTAAGCTTTCTACTAATAGGTCTTTGCCCAAAAGATAACCAACTAAATCAGATCTACCTTTAGCATCTAATGTAAAATAATTCTCATCAACAACATGAACATGAAATCCTGTATTTCCAGAGAAATATATATTAACATTATTTTTATTTATTCCAAAATCTTCTACCAAATACGAAATCAGTTTTTTTATTTCTAATTTAAGGGCATAATTGCATTTATAACATGGAATAATAGTCAGAGATGTTTTTTCTTTACAACTACTACAAATAGTTGATACATCATGATAAACATTATTACATCTCTTACAAATATAATAAGAATGATCATTTTGGCATGGCAGATTGAAATCTTTTAAATCCATGTCAAAAATTAATTCAGCTCCTAATAGTTGTTTTTCATTTATTGGAAAAGTAGGAAATTCATAAACTGCATTGGAACAGTAAATATCAGAAGGAATATTTTTTAATAAATATACATTCAATTCTCCCATGTTATTAAATGAAATATGTCTATTGATTATATCATCAAACGACATAAAACCAAATTCACGCTTGTTTATTTTTTCAGGTAATTCTAATAAATTAAAATAAGAAAAATAGTATTCTTTAAATGTCTTTTTTAAAATATTAACATTTTTAGAATTTTTTTCGTTCATATTCTCTTTTTATCTGTATTCTTATTATCATCAACGAGTTTTTTAATTCTTCCATATTGGACAGGATTCATTATGCCTAAACATTTGGAGTTTGCATAACAAAGATTTTCGTTAGATAACTTTGAACATGATGGAACAGAATATTTAGTATGACTTCCTTTTTCTCCAGCTAAATGTTCCACCTGATATCTAGTAATTTTTTCATTGTAATCAGGAGCAGTACTAAATAGAGTAACTATTTCTTCTACACTTTTACCTATTGCTAACATATATGTAGCTAACATAAATCTAGCTGAATGAGGTAAATTTTCACCATTTTTTAATAAATCGTACGCATGTTTAATACATGGGGGATATTCGGTAACAATATAATTTTTAGGTTTATACGAAACAGTTTTTCCTTTTAAATATGATGAACGGTCTCTGATTTTTTCTGGAATAAAAGGAATATTCATAGATTTAATTCTATTATATATTAATTTGGATAATTCATTTCTAATTAATCTTACTGTTTCATCAGTATCTAAATAGACTAAACCATTACTAACAGACCTATTTATTAATTTCCATTCTTGTTCATGAAAAAGAACTGCTCGTTTAATATAATCTGGAACACTGATCTTAAATAAAGATGTTTTTTGATCAAGGTCCATCTTTAATTTGAAAACATCAATAAATATCTTAGATATTAATTCATATTTTCGTTTATAATCTTTATTCAAATTGAGGTCACGAACGAGAAATTTTTCAGCTCTCATCGCTTCGAATAATGAAAATTTCTTAAGAATATGTTCAATATTAATATGTTTTATCATAATTAAAGAAATTAGAAATGTAAATAATTCTACATCGTATTTTTCTAAATTAGAAAATATTTTTCCTTGAAATATCGCACTTTCTATTCTTTCTTGTGCTCTATCAATGACATGACCAAATTCTGGTCTATCAAACTCGTTCAAATCGAAATGTGTTTCTTTTATGTATATGGCAGCTTCGTTTAAAAAAGGATACTTTGCAATGTCATCTTTCCCTAAAATTATAGTCAAACTATTATTATAAAAGATATACAAATATTAAAATAAAAATATCTTTGTATACTTATAGTGATTTTTTATGGAAGCTCAAAACTATAAAATAGGATTCCACGTTTCAATTTCTGGTTCAATATCAAATTCATTTGGAAATGCAGAAAAATTAGGTTGTTCTGCATTTCAGATCTTTAGTAGAAATCCACGAGGTTGGAAGACTAATGATTTAGATAAAAACGAAATAGACAATTTTAATGAATCAAGAAATAAAAGCCAAATTGATAGAGATAATATAGTGGTTCATATGCCATACCTTCCTAATTTGGCATCTCCAAATGAAGAATCGTTTTTAAAATCTAAAACAACTTTGTCAGAAGAAGTACGAAGATGTGCTATATTAAAAATTCCTTATCTTGTAATCCATCTTGGTAGCCATCTTGGCAGTGGTGAGAAAAAAGGAATTGAACAGATTGTAAATGCTTCTAATTTTGCGATAGATGATTTTAAGAAATCGTACAAAAACAAACTACCTGTAAAAATTCTTTTAGAAAATAGTGCAGGTCAAAAAAATAGCATTGGAAGTAAATTTGAAGAAGTACGAAAATTATTGGATTTATTGGATAAAAAATATCATGGCATTTGTTTTGACACATGTCATGGATTTGCAGCTGGTTATGATTTAAGGACTCCAAAAGATGTTTCAAATACACTAAATGAATTTGATAATGTTATTGGCTTAAAGGAACTTTATGTCTTGCATATGAATGATTCAAAAGGAGGATTAAATGAAAATCGAGATCGCCACGAACATATTGGCTTGGGGGAAATTGGTGATATAGGTTTTAAAGAAATTCTAAGAAATAAATTTATACAAAAAATTCCTATTATAATGGAAACTCCAATAGATGATACTAGAAAGGATATTGATAATTTTCACGCTGTTTTAAATTTAATCAAAGATTCCAATTAAACAAGAAGAACAATAATATAAAACCTCAATATCTACGTAGCTTAATTATGATAAATTATGATAAAGTGATGGATCTCTCATTGGAAAGAGGTTTCTATTTTCCTAGTTCCAATATATATTCTGATTCTCCAGCAGGTTTTTGGGAATATGGTCCAAATGGATTAAATTTAAAAAATAACTTTATACAATTATGGAGGAAATTTCTAGTTAGAAAAGATGGAATGATTGAAATTGACGGATCGCAAATTATGAGTAAAAATGTTTTTCTTGCATCAGGTCACATAGAAAATTTTTCAGATCCAATCATAAAATGCAAAAAGTGCGGTCATACTTTACGAGCTGATAGATATATTTATGAAAAAGTCAAAATAGAAGTGCCAGAAAGAGTAGACAATGAGAAAATTGATCAAATAATACTAGAAAATGATCTTAAATGTTCAAAATGTAACTCTAATTTTGGAAAAACAACACGATTTAATATGATGTTTAAAATTGGTATAGGACCAAACAACGATGAAGCATATTTACGTCCAGAAACATGTCAGACAATATTTGTTGATTTTCCCAGACTTTTTAAAATAATGCGAGGAAAATTTCCTTTTGGTGTGGCTCAAATAGGAAAGAGTTTTAGAAATGAAATCGCTCCAAGACAAAGTTTGTTAAGACTTAGAGAATTTTATCAAGCTGAAATTGAAGTATTTTGTAACCCTGATAATTTGAATAATCTAGAAAGATATGAAGAAGTCAAAGATACAAAATTGAGAATTTTCGATGGAGCAGAAACTTTTGAATATTCAGCTGAACAATTATTAAAAGATGGAAAAATTCCAAATAAACTGGTGGCATATTATCTATCAATCCTAGCTAGATTTTACCAAAAAACTGGAATAAATATGGATAAACATAGATTTAGACAATTAAGCAATGACGAAAAAGCATTTTATGCTACAACTGCATTTGATTTTGAAGTCGAAACAAGTGTTGGATGGCTTGAATTAGTTGCGTGTAATTATCGTTCCGATTATGATTTAACACAACATTCAAAAATCAGCAAACAAAAATTCGAAGTTATTGATCCTAGTAACCAATCAAAAATTTTACCACATATTTTTGAATTATCTATGGGAATAGACAGGAGTATCTATTCCATTCTAGAACATAATTATAGAAATGATCTCGAAAACAATAGGGTAGTTTTACAATTTAAGCCATATCTAGCACCGATTACCTTAGGAATATTTCCATTAGTCAAAAAAGGAGAATTAGAAAAAATTGCAAAAAAAATATATTCAAATTTTAAAATAGATTATAATACCATCTATGATGATTCAGGTTCAATAGGTAGACGGTATAGACGATTAGATGAAATAGGAACTCCATTTATATTTACGATTGATAATGATACACCATTAGATTCATCAGTAACCGTACGTTATAGGGATGATATGTCTCAAAAGAGAGTAAAAATTGATGAGTTAAAACAATTTCTAGAAAATGAAATTCGAATCAAGTGAATAATCAATTAATTTGAAAAATAACCGAATGAATAATTTCAAAAACTATTCAAAAGATTTAGAAAAAGAAAATAGCATTCTATATGAAAAATGGATAGTGTTGTTTAAAAGTTTTAGAAATAGCTATAATGTAAAACCAAAGATATTTGTTAGGCAATTTAGTGCTCCTGGTTTTTATGAAGCTTATGAGAAAGTCTATAAATATTCTGAACGAATGTCAGTCGATGTTATTTGGTTTAAAGAAAAACGTAGTTGTGAAGAATTCTATAGAAATAAAAACTTTATTCAATTAGAAGAAATATGTACTTATTGTAACAATATTTTTAATATTAACGATCCAATACCGTGTGAAATTGAAAAATGCAACTCAATTTTTTGTTCCCGAGAATGTGTGACAATGCACAAAAAAATAAAACATATAAAAAAAGCAAGTACCCAAAAATAAACTAGAGATAAAAAAGAAATAATAAAATTAAAAAATTAATTCTTAAACCTTAATTAATTCGGCTTCAAGTAATTGTTCAATTAATTGAACTACTTCTTGCTCAACTTGTTGTCTGGGAATTCCTAATTTTTTCGAAAAGTCATCTGCAAGTTCAGTAATTGTTTTAGTACCATCACAAGATTCCCAAAATCTCAGTATTGCGTCATTAACCATAAAACTTTTTTGATTTTCGTTAAATAAAACTAAAGATCCATCTTCCGTTGTTGAATTAGTTCCAACTTTTTTAGGTAATGCTTTTTCATAATCAATTTTAAATCTTAATGATTGTTTTTCTTCCTGTTTTCCAAAGCCTAGACGTTTTCTTGCTTCTGGATCCATCTTATCAATAGTCCATTTTGGTTCCCAAACTATTTCTACATTTATGTTTCCAATTCCGTTTATCTTTCCCACAGATCGTTTTACATCATTAACTAAAGTATCATGAAGTGGACATCCTCTAGTAGTCATGGTCATCTTAATATCTACATTATTGTTATCTTGTACTTCAACACCATAAACTAATCCTAGATCGACAATATCTACAGGAATTTCTGGGTCCATACATTTTTTTAATTGCGAATAAACATCATCTTTAGTTATACTAACATTAGAAGACATTACAATTTTTAATTCACGTTATAAGCTGATAAAAATGTTATCAATTAAATATTAATACTTTTAAATAAAACTATGGCATATGATTTTATTTCAATCGTGATTGCAGTTATCGCAATAATAATTTCTATAATAACTTTCGCAAAGAGGAAAAAAAGCGATCAATTTAAGATAGCTCTTGATATAAACAATAAATTAGAAAAAAATATTGACGAATTTAGTAAAAGCGATTTTTCACCAGAAAATAGCGATGAGCTATCCAACGATGATCCCCACCAGAGATCTAAAGCAATACAACTACTCAGTACTATCGAATTTTTAAGTTTTACAATTAATCATAAAGAAATAACTAATAAAAATATTATCCAATATTTTAAATCTCCATTAATAAATGAATCAAAGAAGGTTTTTCAGAAATACCCTGATTTTGAAGAGAACAAAGAATTGTATCAAGAAACTAAAAAAATACTCCGAAAAATAGACAAAAAAAAGAAAAAGACGATCAAAATTAAAAAAACAAAAGAACGTGTTGAAGAAAATAACAACAAAAAATTTACTGAATCTGAGGAATTTCGCTAATCTTTTAGTTTGAATAAATTTCTATTTAAATAAAACTCTTAAAAATCAATTCTATTCTTTTAATTATTTTTTGTATCTATATTTGATAATATATATTGATATGTTATTTCAATTTATATTATTGAAATATAAATCCTGTTGTATTAATTATAAATTCTAGTATTTTTGAATGATTAATACACTAATTCATAGATATACAAAAAATTTAACCATATCTTAGATTATACTTATAATTCTATATGGTATTGTATCTTAATTAATTTTCTTAAGGGTATTGATTTTAACATTTTTTAAAAATGATAGAAAATCCTATCTGATCTAATCCTACTAACGATCATTCCAGTATTGATTTTTGAATCTCATCAAAAATTAAGATCAAAAGACATTAGAAACCACGCACTTTCAATTGATTTTTGAAATTACATGTGAATTAACAATTTTACTTTTAGAATTCAATATCAATATGATATTTCATATACAAATACTTCATTCATCATTATTCAAAAGTATTTCAATTGCAACAGGTCGTGTAATAACTATGACGATTTTTAAAAAATTTCATATCCAATATTGAATTCAATTTTGAGAGAAAAATCATTACTTAATACTTATGCAGGCGGTGATCTCCTCTCATGTCATTTTGGAATTGTTTTTTCTGGTCTCGTATTTTTCTTTTTCTAAATATCTTTATTTCATTTCTTTAATTAATGATTAATCAAATTGGTCTTAACCACAGTCGGATAACTTGAGTTATTGTTAATAAATTTCTAAATGTTTCTGGAGTAGTTATCACTGGATCTCTATATTGGTAATCTTAAATAAAGAAATTGCTAAAAAAACTAGAAAACAATTCCCCATATATTAAAATTATATTGGTTTAAAACGAATAGTTTTTTGTTTTTCTTAGTACTCCTTGTTCTAATTCGAATAGAATCAAAATAATTAGTTTTTTTATCATTATTTGTAATTGTTATTCCCTTTATTATGATATTTATGTCTAGAACATTAGAAATATATAATGTGAAATATTATCTTTTTTAATTACAAAATATAGGTAAACTTACTAAATATTTTACTTTAGTAGATTAAGATGAAGAATATTGGTGGCATTAGTTTACTTATTTTAGTAGGATGGTGATAAAGATTTATTTATTTTTATGATCTTAATATTAATTGCTAATAATCTAATACTAAATATAGTATCGTTATATCTATTTATTAAAAACAAAATTATAATCTAGACTGAGGGATACAAAAAATATGACATACCATTAATAATATTTTTAATATGCTTGAAACTTCAGAAAGTTAAAATACTATAATAATATTACAAAATTCGAATTGTCAGAAATACGATTTTTGAATATAATTTTACTTACTGCATTTTTTATAATGATTACTCTAACATTTACACATAATTCTTTTGGTGAAAATTCAACTTCCCAAATTATTATACAAAACAACAATAATCTTAGTCTGGATGACTATGATAGTTTTATAACTTATCTTATTTCTAAAAATCTTGAAACTAAAATAGAAAAAGTATCAGCAATTTTAGATATTGTTAGTAAAATTCCTGAAATTGGAAACAAACCATATTCAAGTTTATTAAATAAAACAATATCAATCTATAATGGGCTTCCACAAGATATAGAAGTCGAAAAAAGAAACATTTTAAAAAATATACTTGAAAAATATTCAGACTTTTCTGTTATATCTTTATTAATGCCTAATGGTGATGTTTATTTACAGGAACCATTTTTTCTTCAAGAAAATTTAACTAAAACAAATTTTTCATTTAGAGATTATTATAAAGGTGCAATAGAATCTAAAAATATTTTTATGGGTGATGTAATTATATCAGCATCTTCCGGGTTACCTATAACAGTTATCGCAGTTCCTGTTTATTCAGATTCTAATAAACTAAGCGGTTTAGTACTAGGAATATTAAATTTTGAAAATCCAAACAAGTTTTTACAATCCATCAATATTTCTACTTCTCAGAGGATATTGTTTCTAGATCACTCTGGTAGGATAATTGCTGATTCGTCAAATAATACTTCGATTACAGGAGATATTTCTTCATTTTCAAATTTACAAAGTTTTAAAAATGCTATATTGGGCGGTTCAGGTAAACTTATCGAAAGTATGGGCAATACCGAAGTGGTCGTGTATTATCATCCAGTAAAAGCGATTCAAAATACTTGGGTAGTACTATCAATGAAATCGCATGATGAAGGAATACATAGTAATATCAATTAATAAATGATTCATAATCATTCTATTAAAACAATTAATACTATATTTGAAAATATGACGAAATATATTACTTTTTGACCTAAATAAATGTGGAAAATGAAGTTATTGTCTCAAACACTTAGATCTGAATCAAATAAAATTGCAAGAATTTTTAAAATTTTGTCATTAAAATAAATCACGAGATTTGACTAAAACATGATTTTTAATTATTTTTTCAGAATTAAAAAAGAATTTACTCTTTATTGTTGGATATTTGATTCAAATAAATCTATTCTTATTAATTTTGACCAAATTTTCTATAATCTTCTAAAACAAAATCAAAATTTGCGAATTTTGTTCCATTTATATCTACAACATTCATTATTAATGGTTCTTTAACAAAAACATCTAAAAATGGATCATTTTCGAAATATAATTGTGTTACTAACGATGGATTACCTGGATTTTCAGGAATCCATGCTTTAATGTGAATATGCGCAGGTCTTGTAATATTGTTATCTGAATAACTTCCAGGCATTATGGTATCCAAAGTATAATTTCCATTTTCATCTGAAATAACTTTACCTCTTAAAACAAAACCCTCATTATCATAATTTCCATCCGAGTCAGTCTGCCAGAAATCTAAAACTGCTCCTTGTATTGGATCACAATCGATAAAATCTAATACCTTTCCTGTCACTACAAGTCTTTCACCTATTATGTCATTAGCAAATTTTTGTCCCTCTTTTAATTTTGGTGAATTTTCTTTATAATATGGACCTTGAACAGTATGTAATGTTAATTCACAAGAAGGTGTTATTGTATTTGTTTTGTTTATATTTGACAAAGAAACATTATTATCATTTTGTGCAAATGATGTATACATTCCAATAAAATCTAATGATAATAGTGGTATTATACCAGAAAGAATTATTATCATAATTGTTATTTTTTTATTAAATGATTTTATTCTATAAAATTTTTCTTTTTTCATAATATTATTGATTTATTATAATAAATTTCTTTTAAAAGTTTATGTTTATATTTTTTTATATTTTTAACTTAAAAAAAGAAAAATTATTTGGTTAATCTTTCAATAATATCGTCGGTTGTAGTTACCTCAGTTGCTATAAATCCAAAATTATGTAATGCTGCTGGTGTTGAATCAGGACCTGCGCCTGCAGTTGCATCCTTTATTGCTATAACATCATACGAATTTTCGATAGCATCTCGTAAGTGAGATTCAACACACAAGTTAGACGACATACCTGCTAAAATTATATTTTGAATATCTTGTTGCCTAAGTTGTATATTAATATCTCCGGCCCAAAAGTTGCTTAGCCCTTTGTGTGGTGATAGTACAAATGTGTTTTCATTTGGCTGCAAATCTGGATGAAATTCTGCACCCCAAGTACCCTTTAGAAACATTTTTCTTTCAAACATAATCTCGTCTATGTGATTTGGATGTTTCCAGTTTTTATATTCATATTCGGTATAATAATGTGGAGAATAAAATATGGGAATGCCTGCTTCCGTAGCTGCATTCCTTAATTTTACCAAGTTTTCTACAACATTATTTTGTACAACTTCTTCTCCAACTAGGTCCCATACTGCTCCACCTTCTGAAAGGAAATCATTTTGTGGATCAACTATTACTAAAGCTGTTTTATTTTTATCTATACTATTTATTTCTGTGAGATTATTCTCTGTAGTTGAAACATTGTTATCTTCCTGACTATAACCTTGTTGTATGTTTATTTGAGTTAGTAAGAATGCTACAGCTATAAAAATTACAATTATAGTAAACTTCATTACAAAAAAATATGAAAATTAATATTTAATAATTTCGTAAAATTAATTAAAAAAATGTCATTATGACGTTATTTTGGATATTTTCACTTCATTTTTCTTTTTATTTCTTCTTCTAGTTCTATATTGTTTTTACCTGTATGATTTATATCCAAAGTTTCTGCAATTGATTCTAATTTTTCTCTCGCAACATCTTTGGTATCTTTTAGTTGATCTAATTCTTTCTTTGATTGAATTTTCGCTTTTTCAAATTCGGCTGATGCTTTTCCAAATGATCTTGCTAGTTCCGGAATTTTTTTATATCCAAATATCAAAACAAATATTGCTATTACAATAAATATCCATTCAGTTCCTTGTGGTATTATCATTAATAAATTATCAAACATTTGCACTAGTATAAACAATAAATCCTAATAAGTAGGTTTTGAAGATTTCTTCAATAAAATTTCTCTAATAAAATTTATATTTTTTTTATAGTATTTATTATTTAGTTTTTTTTTCTATATCTTTTATAGCGATATGTCTAACTCAACTCCCATATACTAGAACTACAATTACCTTGTGAGCCATGAAAAAATCAGAAAATAAAGAAGATGTTTTTCTGAATAAAAAAAATATCTCTCGCAAGGATTTCATGAAATTACTTGGAGTAGGAACACTTTCACTAGGTATGGGTAGTGTCATTGGTTTTGATAAATTTATACCAAAGGCATCAGGTGCACAAAATAATTATGCCAATCAAAATTATTATAATACTTCTCAAAATATAGATAAACGTGTTCTTAATGCATTTAATGTTCGTGTAGATTCTGCAGAATTTGAAAGGGATCTTCCAATTCCAGATAATTATAATAATGGTGATGAAAATAGATATGAAAATAAGATTGCAAGTTTTTCAAAACCACTTCCACATGATAAACTAGGCATAGTCGATCCCGAAGCATATTCAAATTTTATTTATGCCTTGGAAACAAAAGATTACGATGCATTTGAAAATATACCAATGGGTGGATCGAAATCTATTGGAATTCAATCAAATCTTTCAAATACTGTCTCTGCATTCGACTTTCTTAGTGCTACATCAAACAATTATCTAAAATTGGCAAATCCAATGGCCGCATTTTCTTTTGAATTGATAGGTCCAGATTCTCATCATCTATATATGAAACCAGCTCCTAGGTTTGATAGTGCAGAAGAAATTGGCGAAATCGTCGAATTATATTGGCATGCGCTTACAAGAGAAATTCCTTTTAGTGAATATAAAGACAATTCTTTAATATCTGATGCATGTGTAGATCTTTCTAAATTAAGTAAATTTTACGGTCCAAAATCTTATGGAGAAGTCATTCCAGAAACTATATTTCGAGGAGATGCCTTTGGTAATCTAGTAGGTCCGTACATATCTCAATTTTTATTAAAACCAATACCTTACGGTGCGTCTAAAATCGAACAAAAATACAATGTCGGTTCTCATGGCTCTGATTATATGATTTCTTACGATCCTTGGCTTCATGTTCAAAATGGTATTGTTACCGAAAAAGAGAACATTGATCCAATTCAAAGATATATAAGAAATGGTAGGGATTTATCAGAATATGTTCATAAAGATTTTCCTTATCAAGCCTATTTAAATGCCTGTTTGATATTGTTAGGATCGAGTTATAAATTTGACTCAGGAAATGTATACTTGTCTTCTAAAAGTCAATCTGGATTTTCAACTTATGGTCCACCACATGCATTATATC
>JBNAIF010000011.1:0-3075 GCA_050043595.1 Nitrososphaeraceae archaeon
TTACTCCCGACGAGCCAGAGAATTTTTAGATTAACTATTTAAAACTTAAACTAGTTAGGTATACAACCTTTAGTTCCACATCCACCATTATCTATAACTAAAGTAGTCTGTCCAAACTCACTTGGCAAATCAATAGATGTAGCATTTTCTGCAGCAATTTCATACTTTAATGTCTTTTTATTTACATTATAAATAGGATTAAACAATTTCACTATTGCCGTATCTTGCAGTCCTTCTTGCTCATCTACTCCTAAAACTGCATTAGGCGCATCAATTGAAAAACTATCCTGTCCTACAGTCCAATTACCTATAAAGTTAGTAGTACTATCAGAAGTAAATATCCTGTCCGGTCTATCTGAAAACAAAATGGTTTTGTCAAAAACATCATTTAATTCCAAAGAATAAGCAGTTGCATTGATTTCAGTAATAGAACCTGATTGAGCATGTTGAATAGCAAAGAATTTAGGTTCCTCTACGTCTGTCATATTTTCTTCCTGTGCATAAACTGAATCTAATGAAACTACAACAACAAAAACTGAGAGTATCGAAAACAACATTATCAAAGATAAATTATTATTTTTCATAAAATGGAAATTGAAGTTCTAATATTTAAAATCTATTTTACTAAAACAATAATTGGACTCTACTTTTCGCACCACTATCGGTATTACTCCAGACGAAGTAGTTTCTCGGGTTCACTATTTTGAGTCCAAATTATATGAAATTGGGCAAAGATATGTATATTTTTACGATAATAAAATAAAAATTTCATCTGAATAAAAGGAGATGAATGTAGTTTTGATTAATATTTCGCACTGTTCTAATGGATATATCACGCTTGCGTAGGATCACTTCCGCCGGTTGGATCGATTAGTAATATATTTTGTCCATAATCTCCTGTTACATCTATTGATGTTAAATTATCCGGGCTTATATTATACTTTAATGTCTTTTTCTCTATATCATAAACAGGATTGAACAATTCTACTATTGCTACATCTTGTTCTTGTTCATCTACAACTAAAACTGCAGTAGGCGGATCTATTGCAAAATTATTTTCACCAATAGTCCAATTTTCTATAAAGTCTAAAGTACTTACAGATTTTACAATTCTATTTGGTTTATCTGAAAATAATATTGTCCTGTATGATATGTCATTCAATTCCAATAAATATGCTGTAGCATTGACTTCTGATATCGAACCAGATTGTGCGTGTTGTATTGAAAAGAATTTTGATTCATCCAAATCTGTTATGTTTCTCTCTTCTTGTGCATATGCTATACAATTACTTCATACTATTAATGAATAAACAATTCCTAAAATTATGGAGATAAATTATTCTCTAATGTCACAAAATAAGTCATTTATATCTTCTAATCTGAATATAAGGATATAAGAAAGTATTAGATATTATTGATTATGTTAGGTGATTTAATTCATGAAGGAACGGGTAGAAATACAAGTACCAGAGTTTTAGATACAGAAAAAAGTAAGGTAGAATATTCTGCAGCGGGTAAAGGAAGATTGAAAGATATAGATACAACTGAAATAGTTACTATTTGGACTATTCCTGTAGGGGAAAATGTAGTTTATGGAGAAGGACAGGGAATAATATATCCCAAGGGTGGAGGAATTGTTACTTTCAAAGGATATGGTATAGGCATAACTAATGAGTCAGGAAAGACAAGTTTTAGAGGTAGTAACTTCTATAAAACATCAAGCACTAAACTCTCAATTATTGATAACTTGGTAGGAATATTCGAATTTGAAGTAGATCAATCAGGAAATAATCAGGTGAAGGTTTGGGAATGGAAATAATAATAGAATAAATATTAAAAAGAATTTTTTTCTATATCTGTCCAAAAATCATCTATTATCTTCTTTGTTCGTATGTAAATGCTTTAAGAGTAGGAATTCTTACATTACCTTCACTTCATTACCTTCTTTCTACAGACCATAGAGCAGACATCAGTACAACATCATCAGATGCTTCCATAATACTTGCTTCAAAATACTGTTCCAAAGTCCAAAAGACATCTCGTATTATACGGCCTTTTGCATATTTGGTTAAAATAATCTGCACGTTTTGGAGAATTTGTTATTTTCCTTATTGTTTGTTGTAGAAATAATATTCATTATCATTGCTGTCTTTCTTGTGAATATATTGTTGTAGTCAATGATGATACAACAACAAGAATTGATAGCATAAAAAATAATCCTATCAAAGTTAAATGATTCTTCATAAATTGAAATTGATATTATGGCATTTAAATTCTACTTTACTACAATCCGTCCTCCTCCTGGCTATTCAGTACTGCATCAATGACTATTGTAGTTTGTCCTAACTCTACTGGCATTTCCATTGATGTTGCATTATCTGCAGTTATATCATACTTTAATGCCTTTTTATCAGGATCATAAACTGGACTGAAAAGTTCTACTATTTCAATATCTTGTCGTTCTTCTTCTTGTTCATCCACAACAAGTACTGCATTTGGTGCATCAACCACAAAACTATCTACTCCAACAGACCAATTGCCTATGAAATCAGATGTACTTACAGAGGTAACAATCCTATCTGGTCTATCTGAAAACAATATTGTCTTATCTGAAACATCATTCAATTCTAAAGAATAAGCAGTATCATTAATTTCAGAAATTGATCCTGATTGAGCATGTTGAATAGCGAAGAATTTGGGCGTATCTGAAGCAGTTTGATTTTCTTCTTCTGCATATACTGGTATAGTTAATGAAGTAACCGCAACAAGAATTGATACTATTGAAATTAATGCTATAGAAATTAAATTATTATTTTTCATAAATTCACAATAAATTCTTTATATTTAAATTTGTATTTGAATAAAATAATAATTGGACTCCACTTTTCGCACCGCTATAGGTATTACTCCTCGAAATATTTCTATCAAATTAAAGATTTTATCTATATTTCATATAATAAGTTTCTAACAATAAAAGCTAAATACAAGATAGTAGAACCCTACTACATGGAGAAAACTACTCCCGACCATCTGTCTCTTTATATGTGAACCCTACTAAAAAAACGACTGATATTT
>JBNAIF010000012.1:0-5314 GCA_050043595.1 Nitrososphaeraceae archaeon
CGAACTTGACCAACCATAAATAAAAATATAGATTTTGTATAATGAAATAGAACAAAATTTACTATTGAACTAAACGATGAATTGACAGAAGAAAAGATAGAAGAATTAGACAATATGAAAAAAATGATTCACTTGAATAATTAATTAAACGATTAATTTTACTTTTCTTTTTTTTATCATACTACTTAGATAGACATAATTCAAAGATAATACTGAAATCCAAGTAACAAAAATACAATTAGGATTAGTTAAACCAAAAGGTTCAATATCTGTTATAAAAAACTAATTTCTTATTACTAATGTCGTTAGAATTTTATAAAATAGATTTCTACTTTTTACTCTAGGGATTTTGTAAAGCAATCTTACAATATATCTAATAGTAGTCATTTCTTTATGAGTTAATACTAATAGACTATATTCAGACAATCTATAAAATTTATTCGTACCAATTATAATTTATATGTAATCCAATATAACAGTGAGCACTAGAACAAGTATAGGTTTTATATTTTTGTTACCAGAAATATTAATGGTTGGATCTATTTCTATGGGAATTACTCCATCTTTTGCTCTTAGTTATCCCGAAGATGTAACCGAATTAGAAGCAATTATATTAATACAAAATGAATTATTATTTACAAAGATTGA
This sequence comes from Nitrososphaeraceae archaeon, assembly GCA_050043595.1. Taxonomy (GTDB): domain Archaea; phylum Thermoproteota; class Nitrososphaeria; order Nitrososphaerales; family Nitrososphaeraceae; genus TH1177. The sequence goes on from JBNAIF010000012.1 coordinate 649, forward strand.
TTGTTTATTTCAAAATCCAGAAATAAATATATAGATATATTGTTCCCATGCTTGGGTATTGATCAAATCCCTTCAGCAATTGTTTTTGAGGCTATTGAAATAATTCAAGCAGAGAAATCCGTAATTGGAGCAAACTTAAATTATGATAGAAAATTTTATTGATAGTGTTATGAATAACATAATTAGTGTTTTAATTAGCCATATCAAATTACTCTGATATATTTTGATATAAAATATTTTGTAGATGATAAAAAATCTGGTAGACCCGTAGGAATTATTTATAAACAAAATGTAGGAGGTGAACCTCAATGCCCAAAAAGATCGCCACACAGATCTAGTTCAAAAAGTCAAGAATTGTGGAAGCAACAACAATAAATGGAAATAAATATTATTATCAAAATAACATTTTTTCTTTTAGTTCAACTTTTTCTTTAACTCTTAACTTCTTGTATGTATATTAATATGAGTTCAACTTTTTCTTGAAACACAAATATTTATATCATATTAATCAAATAGTTATGACTATTTCTAATAAATAATCTCTATATTATTAGAATCTAGTCATGACACTTAATGATTTTTTACTACCAAATGAAAATATTAAATTTAACAGCAAGACTAGTGTTAAATATGGAGATAAAAAATACAATGTTCTAATAACTGATATGAGATTAATTCTTTATGCTCAAAGAGGTCATATATCAAAGTCTGATGATATTGTAAGCGAACGGTTAGATAAATTAAAAGAAATAAAATATTGTGAAAAGGGTTTGATTTTTAGAAGTGCAAAAATTTCCATTCAATCTAATATAACTCTTGATATTCTAGGTCCATGTTCAGAATTAAAACAGTTGTTTACTAATCTTCAATTTATTGTACCTGAATAATTTTTAGTTATATTGGCATTAATTAATTTTATTTCTTAATAAAAATATATTGATTTTCTATCTTCATCTAATATCTTAGTTTAACTATTTTGATTTCCTGATCTCATATTTAATAAAATACTTGTAATTCAATGTAACTTCATAATTGTCTATTTTTTTTGATTTAGTATCAGGATCTATAGTTAAATGTGTCTATTGTCATTATTTTTTATAAATTATATACTCAAAATATTAATTTTGTATATTATAGTAAATGAATAAGTAAAATAAACTAGTGTGGTCAAAATACACTAATAATTATTATCTCTATTGATATCACATATTATTAATGGTTTTATTAAAAATATAATATATACTCTCGTCTTTATTTCAGAAAATAAATATTTTCTTCAGTAAAATCTATTCAAATCTGTAAATAGTTTTTAAAATCTCATTTGCTTTTCTTTTATTGATAAAATTATTTATATAATAAAAAAATAGACAATGAAATAATACGATACTTTTTATATTTTGAATGAGGTTTGAAGATATTTAGAAAACAATGAGATTAAAATATTAATTAAATTATTTTGTAAAATAATTTATTGTCAACTCAATTTTTTATATTTTCTAGATTTTATCATTGATGCATTTCTATGTTGATTTCGATTTATTAAATTCAAATTAATATCTCTATCTATGTTATTAAGTTCTACAATATTCAAATCTGTAATTTATTTATAAATAATTGTAAATAATAAAATAGATTCAAAGTAATTTCAATTTAGTTAAAATTTTTATAATAATTGAATTATTCTTTGATATAATTTATTAATTGATTCTTCAAGTAATCCATAAATATGATATTCAAGGAGAATTTTTATGCAAAAAATAAATAATAAAAAAAATATTTCTTTTATTTTTGTAATGTCATTTATTCTAGTTATTTACACTATCGGAAGTAATAATGTTTACTCCAAATTGCCTGATGCAACTATTTTAGAATTCTTCTCTCCTACTGATAATAATTCTTTGGATGTAAAAATAACTCCTAATAATCATCCTATTTTCTCTCAAAATCAATCCAAATTTAAGGTAGAATTTTTCGAGCCGGGAAAGGACACAATTCAAGTTCATGTTGATTATGATTTTATAATCACAAAGAATGATGAAAAACTATTCTCAGCAGCTCAGCAAACTGGACAACCTTTGTTACATACTGCGGAAGGTGTAGTAACTATTCCTTATGTTTTTACAACACCTGGTGATTATAATATCACTGTTTTAGCTATGGGTATAAATTTTATTCCTATCAAAGAAGAATTTGTTTCTTTTCCAATAACTGTAACTTAAATTTTCATCCAATTTATAATTGTGATTAAATTTAAACTAATTTTGTATTTTACTGATATTCCTTACATTGATGCATAACTAATTTTTATTTTTAACTAATTACTCTATCTTATTTGTTTGGATATTGATTTTGATTTAAAACTTCTCTATTTTCTCTTTTTTTGTTATTTTTTAATGCGTCGTTAATCTTATCTAAATGTGTAACAAGATCACTAAGAACTTCGATCTTTCTTTTAGGATTATTAGCAAATGTTATTACTTCATTTATGAATTCTTCAATATCTATAACTTCCTCTCCTAATACCTCTATACCCTTATGTGTTAGTAAATATGATTTGGCTGGCATTCTAGATTGAACTCCAGATAAAAAATAACTTTGACTTTGATTCATATCTAAACTAATACTTTTGTAATCATTAATTATTTTCTTTGTTGTATTTTTTATATCTTGTTCAATTATATCTATTTTTCTTGTTAATTGATTAATATCATGAATTAAAGAGATCAATTTAATCTTACTTTCTTATACAATTAGAGTATTTATAACTTTAAACATAGTATTTAACACAAATTACTTTAACTCTTTTTCTTGTTCTTCAATTTTATCTAACTCTGTTCTAAGAAATTTTTTATATTTTTCACGTTCTTGTTCTGTCATTTTGTCTAAATTAGAGCTTATTGTTGATCCAACAGTTGATACTCTATCTATTAAATCCATTGCCATAAATTTTCCCATATTTCCAAATCTAAACATTACATCAAGTTGTTTCTGGACTACATTGTGAACTGATTGTATATCTTCAGAAATTTTAATACCTTTATTAGTAATTTTATACTTTCCATTTTCTTCTTCAATAACCAGACCTTCTTCCAGTAATCTTCCTAACATGGGATAAATTGCTCCCGGTGATGGATTCCATTTTCCGTCACTTTCATAAATCGCACAATCAATAATTTCCTTACCGCTCCTCGGTTTTTCTTTAAGTAATGATAATATATAATGTCTAGAGAAACCTCTAGGAATAACACTGTTAACTTTAGAAAACCAACTTGATATCATATTTTTATCATACCTTCTATGATTTATTAATATTTGGTAATAATAATTTATTAGCCGTAGAAAAACATTTGTTACAAATATATATTAATTTTAACAAAAATATACCATGACTATGAAATGTCCATCTTGTGGTAGTCTCATGATATGGTTGAATGGTTCTATATCTCATGACACACCTACTAAATATTATTCTTGTCAATCATGTAAAATAGGGGTTTCTAAGTATTCAGAAGAAAATTATGATGTATATAGTCAGTCAAATTAAAGATACTTAAATAATGATAATAGATAAATTACTTTGTCTTTTTAATTAAATAATGAATAGTAAGAACGTTATATCGCTTAAGGAACAATTAAAAAAAGATAATGATATTGTAATTCTACCTGGTGTGTATGATGCATTAAGTGCAAGAATTGCGGAATCTGTAGGCTTCGGAGCAGCTTTTCAAACAGGATATGGAACTTCTGCTACTCTTCTAGGTATGCCTGATTATGGTTTCCTTAATGCTGGTGAGACATTTCAAAACGCCCACAGAATCATTAATTCTGTAAATATTCCTATTCTTGTAGACATTGATACTGGTTATGGTAATCCATTAAATGTATGGAAAATGGTACATGATTTAGAAAAAATAGGTGCAGGTGGAATTTTCCTTGAAGATCAAGTATGGCCAAAAAGATGTGGACATATGAAAGGAAAATCTGTTATTTCTTCATCAGAATATATCCAAAAATTAAAAGCAGCTATCGATGCAAGAACAGATCCTAATTTTATAATCGTAGCCCGCACAGATTCAAGAGCGCAATTCGGTATTGATGCAGCTATAGAACGTGGTAAAGAATATCATGAAATAGGTGCTGATGTAATCTTTATAGAAGCACCACAAAGTATTTCTGAAATGAAGAAAATTACTAAAAGAATAAATGCTCCACTGTTAGCTAATATGATCGAGGCAGGAATAACTCCAAATCTCTCTTCCCAACAATTACAAAAACTCGGATTTAAAATGGTTGTTTTCCCACTTTCTGGATTATATTCTTCTGCATATTCTATAAAAAATACATTCGAAACTCTTAAAAAAACAGGAACAACATCTAAACACAAGACTAAAATGATTACTTTCGATCAATTCAATAACTTTGTAAATCTAAAAAAATATAATAAAATGGAAAAAAAATATTCTATAAAATAATTAGTTATTAAATTTCTTTTTTTTAGAAATATCGTGTTTATTTCTTAGTCTCTACTTTTGCAGATTTATTATCTTCTTTCTTAGTCTCTACTTTTGCAGATTTATTATCTTCTTTCTTAGTCTCTACTTTTGCAGATTTATTATCTTCTTTCTTAGTCTCTACTTTTGCAGATTTATTATCTTCTTTCTTAGTC
>JBNAIF010000013.1:0-4710 GCA_050043595.1 Nitrososphaeraceae archaeon
ACATAACAAAGAATTCTCTACTTTTATTTTAATATTGAAAAGATCTCTAGAAATCCAAATAAAAAAGAGAATTTTTATCCGGTTGGTTCTACTGGATCACTTTGTATGGTAATACAACCGCAAGAAGTTTTTCCTGCTAGACACTCTTCTTCACAGACACAAGTTTGTACACCATTTCCACTAACGCATGTAGATTCTTCATCACCTGGCATAGCAGTTAATATATCTGAACCACTTAGAACTTGATTGTCTTCACCAGGAGCAGCAGTTATTATTGAATCAATACTATCTTCACTTTCAGGAGCGGTTGCTTTCATAGAGTCTCTTTGTGCATATACATATTGACTTGTACCTATTAAAAGTAAAGACATACCCATCAAACCTAACATGAATATATTGAATGTATTTCTTTTTATTGTGAAATAGTCCATATTTATATTTAAAAATATTTTTATCGAAATATTTCGGTACTGATATATTAGACAAAAAAAGTTTAAGAATATATTATTTTTGTATTATCACTATATTGATAAATATTATGGCATTTCTTATCAAGATATAATTCAGGATCTAATAAAATTTTATGATGAAAATATGGCATAGAAATGATCTTATGTTTTAATATTTTTATAATTATAATTGGTTAGTCTTAATCCAGGATTTTAATTCGTCAACTGTTGGTTTTTTATCATCTATATTATTAGCATTAGATTCTACAAGTTTTTTTAATATGCAATTTATTTCATGAATTTTATCATCCATAGTCAAAGATAATGATGATGTTGTTTCTTGATTTTTTCCTATCTTATTATCTTCTTTAATATAATCAGGTATTGAATCATACCATTCCAAAAATGTTCTCACATCGATCAACTCTGAAGAGTAAGACTAGATGACAGAATTTAAAATGTATGGTCTAAGAAATTTATTGTTATATTAATTTTTAGATGTTAAAAATTAGAAAAATATATCTAAAAAAATTTACTGATTAAAGAAATATAAATTAAGAATATTGTTTTTATTCATATACTTTTTCCTATCGCCTCTTTTTTCTAGCATGTGTAGTTGGTCAATTTTAATAGTACATCATATCAACTAGATCGTCATATGATGAATTTACATATTGTTCTTGTCCGTTTATGGGATACAAAAAATACGTTATACAAGTAATTCGTCTAAAGAATGTCCAAATTGTATTTTAGATATTTGCTGTTGTTGGCAGTATTTTCATTAATTATTATTTTGTAGCATTGTGCTTAAATACACAAGGATCCAAACCATAGATACAATCATGATAATTATATTCTTCCCTTTCTTTATTACCGTCCATGACGGAAAGGATGATCTTGTTCAATATAGTAATTTTGACCTAAATATAATAATATTAAAGATAAATATTTTTGACTTGAATATCATGCTTAAAATTAAATCTAGAAATGCAAAAAATTGAACTCGATGACTAAAATATAACTATTAAATATAATCAATTTAAGTTTCTTAATCAAATATAATAAATTAAAATTTTATTGGTCTATGGGATTCTTTCTCTGAATCTTCTTTTCCTTGTTCAGATTTTCGATATCTAGATCCAAATAATTTAGTCCATGAAAATGCCTGACCCATATGATTCTTAACTATAAAATCTATTCCTAACTCAGTACCATATTCATCAAATGCAAAACTAGTAGTTTGGTAAGAAATAACTCGTTGAATATCGCTTATTATGTCCAATCTGAAATTATTAGGATCTTTTGTCACGAAATCACTATACAACAATGATTCTAAGAATCTTGTGATTATGTTATTTCTAATATTGTAACTATGTTGGTCTCCTTTATCTCTATCTTATGGTTTTTTTATGTATCCAAATAACTTTTTTATATCGTCTTCAAATAATTCTCATTTCTGAATTTGTTTTTAAATATTCAAAAAACACTACTAAATTAGCCTTAGATGGAAAAATATAATTCTTGATAAAGACGAATTCAACAATTCTACATTTGATAGTCTTGATGCTTAAAGGTTAAGTTGCTGTAATTAGGAGATAGTAACATAATGAGAAATCATATACCAATCTTGCCTAAAGACGGAGAAGATTCAATGTTTTCTATTTCGGATATATCAAGAGAACGAAGTAAAATAGGAGTATGTATTACAAGTACAAATAATCCATCTCAAAAACATGTGAATTGTCTTGACAAGATAAGTTGTTCAGGAGTAAGAATTTTTATTAATCCTAAAAACGAAAATCAATACTGCTGTCCTAGATGTTGTGATATCCTAGACATTAATCAAGCAACTTACAAAAGTGGAATCAAACCTACCTTTAGTGATAATGCAGTCAAAAATAATAATACTTTCATAATTGCACAACAATACAAGAGAGATAGAAAATCAGATTTAGATGATGATGATGATAAAATAGAAGATCTTAAAGCATTATTAGGAGAATCGACTTATTTGGTAGAAGAGTGGAAATGCTGATGAAAATATCCAATAAAACATGAAAATGGTTGTATCATATTCTGACGAAAATCAATAAATATTAATTTGGGGATTAACGAGTTCGGTTTATTCGACTATGACGACAAGAATGATTGAACTCGTTAATGTATGTCATCCCCAAACTCGCTGGAATAGATATAATACTATGGACAAGAATTCAGTATATTGGAAACTGGAGTAATGGTAGAAACAGTGACAACAACAGCATTTTGCAAGTAGCCTAACAAAATACCTATATGGTAGAAGATACTCCTGCTATACTGAATTATTTATTCCAGCGACAAATTATATTATACATATCTTTTACATAAATATTTAGATAGTATCATGCTACGATCCCAATATATTAATATTTTATCCTAAAAATGTCGATTTCATAATACTTATTACATAATAATACGAAAATAAGATACATTCTTTCACAAGTGATCGTGTTTACATAGGCTAGATCTGGAAATAAATATAATGAATACCAGCAACGGGTTTACAGTCACCCTGTTTTTGATGCATATGTATCTATGTTTTCGACTTTTATTTTTTAAAATAATTTACAATTTTATCAATAGAAAAAAAGATATTTCTAATAATATGTTCTTTTAAAATGAATAAAAAAAGAAAGTTATGTTTATTTTTTCATCAAATCAGATTTAGTTATTAATCTATCCATTCATATCTTCAACAGAATGAATACTTCCAGAACGAATAAAGTTCTTTATAGTACATTGTTTGACTTCACCCGGTGATATTGTTCCTTCACAATCTCCTTCATGTAGAACACAAATTGAATAATCAGCAATTTGATTTTCTTCAATTACATCTTGAATATCACTATCAAAAGTCAGAGGGTATTGAAAACCAGAATTTGTGCATATACCAGCAACACTGATTGGATCTTCTTGTTCATCCTCTGTTACAAAGTAGTTAATTTTTGTAAGGTCGACTGGAGTTGGTACTGTAGAAGATAAATCATCTGCTATTGAATCACTAAATACTTGAAGTTTGAAGTCGGATTCATCGACAAGAGGACATTCTATGTCATCACATGAGATGTATTGACCACTGTCAGGTGGAGATACGAAAAAAAACGTCCTACCGTCGGTAGTTTCAACTTCAATGTTACAATTAAACTCTCTATTTGTCTCATTCAGATTTAATATGTCATCACATACAAACAATTCTTTCTTTATTTCTAAAATAGCAGGTTTCTTTTTGTAAGAATCATCATAATAATTATCTTTTATGTAATATCTTTCTGATGAGTAGTCTTTACCATCATATCCTCTTTTATTGTCGTAGTGTCTATCATCTTTTTTTTCTGATGCATAAATATCTGCTAACGATGCTGGAACCAACATCATCATTGTTGCAAATAATAATACACCAAATATTCCAATTTTAGTTTTGGAAACCATGCAAACTAAACTAGAACAATGTATATATGAGATTGGTAGGAATAATCTCTACTATCATTCTCTACTTCATATCTTGTAAAACATTCTCTACCCTATCTTACTATGAAGAATCTTGTACAAATATCTATAAGTATTTTCATAAAATTGATTAAACTGTTTTTTTAATGTCATATTTTATTTAGACACATACATTCCTTTGTCAATAAGGTCTTTAGCCAATCTTCTTATATCAAGAGAACGTAATGAAATAGGAGTCTGTATCATTAGTACAAATAGTCCAGAAAAAAAGCATGTGAATTGCCCAGATAAAATAAGTTGTTCAGGTGTCCGCATTTTTATCAATCCACAGAATAAGAATCAGTATTTCTGTCCCAGATGTGGTGATACTCTAGACATTGATCAAGCAACTTACAAGAGAGGAATCAAACCTACATTTAGTGATAATAGAGAAAATAACAATAATACTTTCATGATTGCTCAACAAACGAAGAGAAGAGATAGAAAATCAGATTTAGATGGAGAAGATGAAATGATAGATGATGATCTTAAAGCGTTATTAGGAGAATCTGCTTATTTGGTAGAAGAGTAGGAAACATGATTTCAAAGGTTTATTAAAAACATGAAAATATTAGTGTCTCATACTGAAGAAAGTCAATAAATATTAAATTTGGGGATTAACGAGTTCAGTTTATTCGACTATGACAACAAGAATGATTGAACTCGTTAATGTATGTCATCCCCAAACTCGCTGGAATAGATATAATACTATGGACAAGAATTCAGTATATTGGAA
>JBNAIF010000014.1:0-21978 GCA_050043595.1 Nitrososphaeraceae archaeon
ACGTTCATGTCCTTGAAAAGCACAATCTAGTCTATTATAGCCATTAAACATCCCTATACAGTTGGGTCCAATAATTCTAACCTTTAATTTAGAAGATAAGTCTTTTACGCGTTGTTCAATCTCGGCTCTTTCTCCTCCAAGTTCTTTGCCTCCTCCAGATATTATTACCATATTATGAATATCTTTTTTTCCGCAAGTTTCTAAAATATCTGGAACAAACTTGAGATCAACAGTAACTACAACAAGTTCAACATTGTCCTGGATATCATCTAGATTCGTATATGCTTTCAGACTGAGGATTTCATCATACCCTTTTGCATTTACTGGATAAACTTTTCCCTTGTAATCATACCTGGCTAAACTCTTGAGAACTGAATTTCCTATCTTGCCTTCTTCTGGAGATGCACCTATTAATGCAATTGATTTAGCATTGAAAAAAGTATCCATATAGCTAGAATCAGGTAACTCATTTGAGACTGATTTTACTACATCTTTTTTCAAAATAATTTTAGCGTCCACAACGAAATAATCTTTCGGATAGACAATAATCGGATTGAAATCAACACTGTCAAAATATTGTGATGTATCATATCCTAAATTACCGATATTCACGATAGCTTCACTCAACATTTCAAGATCAATTTTCTCGGATCCCCTAAATCCTTTCAATATTTTATTTCCCTTCAAGTCATTAATCATATCCATTGCATCATCTTTGCTAATAGGTAAAACTCTGAAAGAAACATCTTTGAACAATTCAGTATAGATTCCACCTAAACCAATCATAATAACTGGTCCAAATTGTGGATCATTTTGTAATCCGATTATTAATTCAATGCCTTTTGGAACCATTTTCTCAAGCAATACGCCTTTGACCTTAAATTCTTTAGAAAGTCTACCATACATGTCAAGAAAAGCTTCTTGAACTTCGTTACTATCTTTTAAATCTACTTTAACTCCTTGAACATCAGTTTTGTGTAGAATCTGCTCCGAGACAATCTTTGCAACAAGAGGAAATCCAAGCTCATTAGATTTGTTTATAGCATCAGCGTCATTGTTTACCAGAGCATAGTTTGGAACTTTTATACCATATTCTGAAAGAATTGATTTAGCCGATTCCTCTGTTATCACCTTATTTGCTGTTTGCATAGCATCATCAAAAATCTGTTTAATTTTTTCATGATCAACCATATAGAGATCGAAAAAACTTTTGTTTAGTTTCTAATTAACTTTACTTCATAAATAACATTATTCCGAATAACTTTTACTATTAGGATGGTTTGATAATTTTTCAATATAAGATATTAAATTACTTCTTCTAGATTCTTCTGTTATTAATTCCCTTGAATTTTCTATCAGTATCTTCGAAACATCGAGCTTCCTTCTTAAACCGGAGACAATATTATCAAAAACTGCAAATGGATAAATTTCGTTATAAATATCTTGTATTGTGACAAATAGATCTTCGGCTTTTTTCGAATTGCCTATTCTTGTTTGATCAAAAATCATTCTTTTGATTTCTCCTACAGCATCAAGTAATCCTGTTAAATATGAATTAGAAGATACTCCAATTTCATCTATTCGAGGTATTGCAATACCACGAACAATGCAATTTAGTACTGTTGCTTCTACAATTTCTTGTTCAGGAGTATAAAGATATTTTTTCAGATCTGGACTAATATTTTCTTTAAGCGACTGTAACAAATTATTTGCATCTTTTAATTTTATTTCACTTTCTTCCAGTTTATTTCGATGCAAAGATACTATACATTGATTACATAAAATTATAATTTTTCTTGATTCTTTTATTAATTTTTCACGTTTATTTTCTATTTTTATTAATTCATCATTGATAGAATTTAGTGATAATTTGATATTTTCGTCTATCATAGATGGGAGATATTATATGCTTAATAATTAGTTTATCTAAAACAGAGTTATACTAACTTCTAGAAAATTATATAACAAGAATTTTAAGCTAGTTTTTTAACCCAATAATTATTTGGGAAATATTAGGAGAAGTAGAGGTTATAATTTTGAATATTCGTTAGTTAACAGATTGAATACCACTAGCTGGATTGCGAGGAGACTTGGTGGATCCAGCACTGGTTTGCCCGACATAGTAGCAGTAAATAATAACAGAGGAATTTTATTGACAATAGAAGCCAAATCTGGAACTGGAGATTCTCTTTATGTACCAAGTGATCAGATAGAAAGATGTTTTATTATTACTAAGATGTTTAAGTTCTATAAAAAACGATATGTTATTCTAGCATTCAAGTTTATGCGAAAAAAAAGAGTTATGAGGAATAATCAGAGAGAATATGAAAAGAGAAAATTAGTTGAATATTATAAAAATGGTGACATGCTTAGAAGATATAGAAAAATTCCTGTAATTAAATGTACATATAATGGATTAACATTTGCAATCAATGATAATGAAACTAAAGAAATAGAATTACCTAGTTACAATATGCCATTCAAAAGAAAGTTGAAAACATAAATACACAGTAATTTAAATATCTTAAATATGGTATTTAAATCAAAAAATACAATTGATAGATTCGATCCTAATACTTCAATATCATCTGAGCAGATGTATGAAATAGAAAATATTGGGCACAATAAATTTGGAATGAAAAAATTGGTGATGATGGAAAATGCAGGTCATTCATTAGCGGATTTAATTATAAAAAAATTTAAGAAAAAATTAATTAAAAAAAAAATAATTGCGGTATGTGGTACAGGAAATAATGGTGGAGATGCGATGGTAGCAATGAGACACATATCTGGAAAATACAATATGCCGATTAGTATAATTTTAGTAGGATCTCCAGATTCCATAAAAACAGAAGAATCAAGAACTAATTGGAACATAGTCAAAAAAATGAAACATACAATAAATATAAAAATATGTAAAAATATTAATGATGAAATAAAAAAAGAAATCAATGATGCGGATATTATTGTTGATGGAATATTTGGAACTGGAATTAAGGGAGAAATAAAAAATCTTCACGCAGAAATAATAAAACTAATCAACAAATCCAATGCGTTCACAGTATCGGTAGATATACCATCGGGTTTGGATCCAAATAATGGTTTTGTTAGTACTCCATGTATTCGTTCTGATTTTACAGTTACATTTCATAGAATAAAACATGGATTATTAAAAAATAAAAAATATACTGGTAAAATATTACTCGAATCAATAGGTATACCAACAGAAATAGAAAAAGAAGTGTTGTGAAATGAAATTTGAATTAAAACAAATACAAGTTGGTCAGATGGCTAATTTTACTTATCTAGTTATAGATAAAGAAACAAAATATGCAGCGATAATCGATCCTTCGTGGGAAATAGAAAAAATTTTGGAGGAAATAAAAGTATACGGAGCAAAGATAAAATATATTATAAATACACATACTCATTTTGATCATATTTTAGGTAATGAGCAATTGCGTGAATTAAGTCGATCGAAAGTCATACAACATAAAAAATCACCTGAAAAGCATGACATATCGGTGAATGACGGAGATACGATAGCACTAGGAAATACGCTTCTTAAATTTATCCATACTCCCGGTCATTCTAAAGATAGTATGTGTATAATAATTGAAAATGACATTATATTAACAGGTGATACTTTATTTGTGGGAACTTGTGGTAGAATAGATTTACCAGGAGGGGATTCTGGAGAATTATATGATAGTTTATTTGGAAAATTAATCAAGTTAAATAATGAATTGTTACTTTATCCTGGACATAATTATGGTCCCAAATCATATTCAACAATAAAAGAAGAAAATAATACTAACTATATTTTACAACCAAGAAAAAAAGATGAATTTATTAGATTAATGAATGGTGAAGAGTAAAACTGGAAAAAGAAGTTGGAGACATAATATCAATCAATAATAAAGAAGTAGATATAGAATTAAAAACACCGGTTTTTATTTGTGTTATTTCATATACACAAACATGTGAAATAGATGGCATTACAATAGCTGGAAAAAATAAAGAATCATTAAAATTTACTCCAGCTGCAGATTCTGAATTTTTATATTATGGAAGATGTAAATGTATTTCTGGAGTTCCTGTCACGCCCGATGGAAAACCATCACCAGTATTAATTACAAAATCAGCATTAGATCTTGCTAAAATACCTAAATATGTAGTAGATGCAGGTACAATAATTAAACCAGATATCCCGTACTACACAGTAAATATAAGCAGTGGGAAAAACATAAAATATTATAATTCATTGGACATAAAAGATGTAAAACGTGCTTTTTCCTTTGGAAAAATGATTGGTGAGCAATTTGGAAAAACTAATGATAGTGTCATTATTGGAGAATGTGTACCTGGAGGTACCACGACTGCACTAGGGGTATTACTATCCATGGGAATAGATGCAAAATATAAAATAAGTAGTAGCATGCCTAACAATCCACATAAATTAAAAAATGAAATAGTTGAGGATTGTATGATTAGAAACAAAATATATTTTGGAGACCTCAAAGATCAACCATTTAAAGCTATGTCAATTTTTGGTGATCCCAGTGTTCCTACAATATCAGGTATTGTAAAAGGCGCTTATGAAAGTGGTGCTAGAATTATGCTTGCAGGCGGTACCCAAATTTGTGCATCTCTGGCGACATTAAAATCACTAAATATGAACTTAGATAAGATTAGCATAGGAACGACATCGTATGTAGTAAACGATAAAAAATCAGACATAGTAGGCATAGTAGAAAATATAAATGATGAAATAAATATTCTTTCAATCAACTTAAATTTGGAAGAATCTAGCAAAAATGGTTTAAAATCTTTCGCCCGTGGTTTTGTAAAAGAAGGAGTAGGTGCAGGTGGTTGTTCTATAGCTTCGATGTTAAAAACAAATTATTCAATAGACAAAAAAACTTTATTGAAATCCATTGAAATGGGATATGAAAAATATATTGAACCACATTTGGGTTTTACTTAAGATATTATTTATTTGACTGTAACAGATTTCGCTAAATTACGTGGATAATCCGGATTAATGTTCTTCTTAATTGCCAAATAATAAGACAATAATTGTAGTGGGATTATTTCCAATATTGGATTAATATTCATATTCATAAATTTTGGTATAGAAATGTAATAGTCATATAAAACATTATTACGATCGGATATACCTATCAGTTTTGCACCTCTAGATTTCATTTCATGAGCAATATTTAATGTATCTTTGTACGTTTCATCAGATGGATTTATTATTATAACGATAGTATTGTTTTCTACTAATGCCAATGGACCGTGTTTTATTTCGCCAGCAGCAATACCTTCAGCATGAATATACGCTAATTCTTTAATCTTAAGAGACCCTTCTAACGCAATTGGATAATGTATTCCTTTTCCTAAAATGTATATATCTTGAGTTGATTTAATAATGTCTGCTATTTTTTCTATATCATTACCCATATTAAGCAATTCATTTACACAATCTTCGAATTTATTCGGATATCCTAAAAATTCGAATTTTTGATCGATTAATTTACCAATAATTGAGTATATAATAGAAATTTGACTAGTAAAACTTTTGGTTGCAGCTACTCCTATCTCCGGACCACAGTTGATAGTAAGAGAATAATCACTCAGTCTCGATAATGATGAGGTAGAAATATTAACTATAGACAATATTTTAGAACCTTTTTCCCTTGCGATCTTGGCGCAATCTAAAACATCAGCAGTTTCTCCACTTTGAGAAATTGCAATAATAACAGATTCACCATCAAGAAAATCTTTAATATGTTCAAATTCACTAGACATTATAATTTCTGTTCGAATTCTTGGAAATTTATAAAACAAGTATTTTGCTAACAATGCAGAATGATAACTTGATCCACTACCAGTTATATACACATGTTTAGAATTACGTATAATATTAATAAATTTGTCAAGAATGTCAGTTTTTTGAATTATAGATCTAGATATTGTACTATTTTGATCATGTATTTCTTTTATAGTATAATGAGCATATTTGCCTTTATCAATATCACTGAATTCCCATGCAACTTGATCTATAGATCTATTAACCTTATTACCATAATAATCAAAAATAGATATATTGTGTCCATCTAAGATTACTATATCACCATTGTCTAAAAATATAGATTTATCAGTGTATTCTATGAATCCTAATACATCACTAGAAATAAAAGTACCTGTTTTATCCAATCCAAGAATTAATGGTTCATCGAATCTTGCGCCAGCTACTATACCTGATTTAAAAATAACAACAAAAGCATAAGTTCCTTCAAGAAGATTACAAGTTTCTTGAATTACCTTTTTTATATCTTGATACTTTTTTAAATTAGATTCAACCACATGAGCTATAACTTCGCTATCAGTTTGACTTTTAAATATATGACCTTTTTTAGATAATTTTTTTTTTAAACTTAAATAATTATTAATTATTCCATTATGAACTACAACAATTTCGTTATTGCAATCAGTATGTGGATGAGCATTAAATTTGGTAACTTGTCCATGCGTAGCCCATCTTGTATGTCCAACACCGATTTTTCCAGGCATTAATCCAAGATTCATGGATGCATCTACTTCAGGAACTCGACCAATATCTTTACGTAAACAAATTTTAGAATTATCCAATGTAGCCATTCCAACACTATCATATCCACGGTATTCCATACGTTTCAAACTATTAACTAAAACTGAGGCGGCAGATGAATTGCCAAGATAACCAATTATAGAACACATTTGTAATATACTAAACTGTCAGGAGTTAATATATAATTATCAATTTATTTTATTACTACTATAAAAAAAATTATAACAATAAAAAAGAATTACGAAGAAAAAAATAAAAAACCATAGTGAATAAAAATACACCGTTACAAAATTATATATAATAATTATTACATAATAAAAATATGAAAAAAATGTTAACAATTGAAGATAATAATAAAATCTTGAGTAAAAAAATTTTGCTTTTTGATAATGTTAATGATATGAGAATATTATCTAATAATACTGCTTGGAAAATTATTGAATTATTATCAGTAAAATCCATGTATCCAGCACAAATAGCTAAAGAATTAAAAATCTATGAACAAAGCGCATATTATTATATTAGAAGATTAAGCAAGATTGGAGCTATAGAAGAAATAGGAACTAGATTAATCAAAGGAGGTACTGCGCGATTATACAAAACAACTAGTACATCTTTTGGAATTGAAATAAATAAAGTTCAAAACAATAGTGAAATTTATTATAACTTTAAAAAAGAATTAAATAAAACAATTAGATCACTTGTGCTTAAAGATTTCTTCATATCAGAATTATTTGATAGTTTGATCGTAGTTGGTGCTCCTGATCCACATGGACCATATAAATCGTCTGCAAGAGATGGACATTATGCTGTACAACTAGGATTTTACCTTGGTACAATGTGCAAGATTCCAAAAGAATTTATTATAAAATTAGATATAGATGCAAAAGTAGAAAAAGATTTAGAAAATAAAAATTTAATATTGATTGGCGGTCCTGGTACTAATATTGTAACCTCAGAAATAAACAAACACTTACCAATAAAGTTTAATGAATCAAATTATTGGGCGGGACTTACAGATAAAACAGGCAGAATATATAATATGGATAATCATGGATTAATTGCAAAAATAAAAAATCCATATAACGAGAAGAAAAATATAATGGTCATAGCTGGAGTTAGATCTATAGGAACAAAAGCAGCGATATTAACAATTACTAACTTTGAAAATGTTTTAAAAAATCATATTGACCAAGAAGAATGGGCAGTGGTAGTACAAGGTTTCGATATGAATGCAGATGGAAAAATTGATAACGTAGATATTGTTTCTTAATATTTTATTTATTGTCTGTTTTATTTGTGTTTGATGTATTGTCTGTTTTATTTGTGTCTAAATTAGATTGATTTGGATCTAGTGTCTTTTGATATGATTCATCAATTACTACTAAAGGTTCTTCATCTTTCGTTACTACATAGCCAGGAATATTCACTATTCTGGTTCCTACATATACATGACCATGTACAACGCATTGTCTTGCTTGATGAGGAGATTTAGTATTACCACGTTTCATTACTATAGTTTGCAATCTTCGTTCCAATACATCTTCTATTTTCAAATTCAGAACATCATCCAAAGAAGATGATTCTTGTACTAAACCTAATTTTTGTAAATAATTCAGAAGTTGTGACTCTTTTTCTCTCCTAATCTCGATTGCTAATGCTAATAAAGCTCTAGCTTGATCTCGCAATTTAGCAACCTTAGTTTGAGCTTTCCATAATTCATGCTTTCCACGTAGACCATAAGAACCTATTAAATATAATTCTGAATTTAGTTGGTCTGTAGCCCATATTTGCCTAGGTCGGTGATAGCTTTTTCTTGATTTTTTTGGATCTCCCAATATAAATCACCAAACTATTTTTGAGCTGGTTGTTGCATACTTTTGCGAACACCCACTGCGCTTGCTCTCCTTCCAGTAGTACGAGTCCTCTGTCCTCGTACACGCAATCCAAACATATGACGATAACCTTTCCAACTCATTATTGTTTTTTCACGTTCGATATCATTGGAAATTGTAAAATCTAAGTCCGAGGTAAGTAGATGTATATCAGATCCAGTTTCTATATCTTTTCTTCTATTAAAATAGAAATTTGGTATACCTATTTTAACAGGATCTTTTATTGCATTTTCAATATCATTTACCTCTTTATCAGTAAGAAGACCTACACGGAGATATGGATTAATATTTAGTTTCTGAAGTAAGATTTGAGCAAAATTATAGCCTATTCCTTTAACATGTCGTAATGCTACAATAATTTTCTTATATCCTTCTATATCTTTTCCAGCAATTCGAACAATATGCTTATAATCCGTTGATGACAATTATATAAAGTTCAATTTCAATCCTAAATAAAAATCATACTAGTTATGGAGATAGATATAAAGATTATAAATTTTACATAATTTGATTTTTATATATCAGTAAAAATGTAGATATTTTAATAATTTGTATAATAACATACAAAATTTATAAAGAATAGTATGATTTTAGTCATAATAACTATTATATAGATATTTATTTATGATATTATTAACAATGGAGAAAAATATAACAAAAACTCGAGACAAGGATATAGAATTAAAGCAAAAAACGATATATGAACAATATAAAAAGAAATTAGAGCTATCAATAGAAAACCACTAGATCAAATAATTAAATCATGTAAATTCTACATATAGTTAAAGTTGAAAAATGAATGTTTAAATTTTTGTAATTATAAGCAAGAATTTAGTGGATTTTAAAAAAATTATAGAACTTGTAGAAAGATCATACTCAATAGAACCAAATTACAAAGAAATAATAGCAGGAGTGCCAGAAGACTATGAAAAAATAAAAACTTTAGAAGATTTATTAAATATAAGGTATAGACATATTTCAGTAACTAACCAGTTAAGAAGAAATTTTGTTAGAATATTTAAAGACAATCAAAACCCATACAATGAAATAATTGGTTATGAAGATGATGTTATACCGTCGATAAATAGAGGCATCTTAGCTGGACATGATTTATTATTAGTTGGTCAAATTGGCCAAGCTAAAACCAAAATTGCAGAATCAATTGCAAAAAATTTACTTTCTCCAATTCCAATAATTAATGGTACAATAACTAATGATATTCCATCTACAATATCTAAAGAAGATTTATTATCACTTTTAAGAGATAATGAAATTCAAAGTAATGTGCCTAAATTCATTATATCAAAAGATGGAGAAGAAATTATACGTAATAACGGTTTGGATACAAGAATAACATGGATAAAAGGAATTGATCGTTTTAAGTACATTCTTGCAACTCCTGATATTTCAGTTAAAGATTTAGTAGGACAAATTGATGCAATTAAAATAGCAAAAAAAGGAGTTGAAATGTACAAAATTGATTCATATTCACCGGGACAATTATTACAAGCACGTCACGGAATTTTATGTATTGATGAGTTACCCGTATTAGATCCACGTAAACAAGTATCATTATTAAGTATTCTGCAAGAAGGCAAATTTACGACTAGTAGTTATCCTATATATTTTGAACCAAACTTGAAAATAATAGCTACATCAAATCCTATTGATTATACTCATTCAGGTAAAATAATTGAACCGTTATTTGACAGATTTAAGAGTCATATTTATACAAAATATCCCAAAGATACTGAAGAGGAAATGTTAATTATTGTACAAGAAATAGACGTCATAAATTCACATAATGTCATTCTACCATTGTTTATATTAAAAACTGTATCGATGATCTCGTATTTAGCAAGAAAAAACAGAGACATTAACCAGGATAAAGGTGTAAGTGTTAGAATGTCGATTCATTCGACTGAGATCATGATAAGTGAAGCAGAGAGAACTAGATCGATAAAATTTGATCTTTGTGTTGTTCCGAGATATTGTGATATCTATAGTATTCATCAAACCTCGAAATTCGAGCTTTTAGAAATTGAAGATAACTATGAAAATAGAATAAATATTGTAAATAAAATAATTGAGAACGCTATTAAAATAATATCGACAGAATATCTTGAAGGAATTGAAATTAATATAATGGAATCCATTAAAAAAGAATTTAATGAAAATAAGGAGTTTTGGATCTCACAAGAATATCCCGGCGGAAAAATATCTAAAAACAATATTAACAATTATGTATCACAATTAAAAGTATATCCAAACCTCGGAAAATTAGTAGAACAAATAATAATCAAAATAAATGAAGAAAATAATAATTTTTTAGAAAAAATTAAAAAGTATAAAATTCAACTCAATGGATTACAATTTGTTGGACAAAGTACAAATCCTGAATACAAGGCTTCAATAATAGAATTAGTATTGGAGGGATTAAGACATATGGATCCACCAATATTACAAAAAAAGGAAGGTAAATACGAAATTGTTTAAACAAAAAAAAAACTATGAATATTTTTATTGTTCTAGTAACAGGTTACATACTGAAGAACAGAGAGAGAAATCGAAAACAAACTATGATATCAACAATTCATTAAATAAAATTTTGAATGTTATTGGTAGAGAAGTATTAAAAGAAAAAATACCTACATTAAAAGAATTGGAACAAATAGTACAAAGTAAAGTTGGAGAGTCACAAAAAACGAAAGAAGAAAATATGCATGAAGTACAAAATCCAAAAAATGATAATGATAGTGACATATATAAAGATGATAGTGATTTTAAACAAGATAAAAATACATCAAACACATACGGACCAATTATATCAGAACTCATTAAAAGAGGATATTTAAAAGATTCTAAAAAATGGTTAAGTAACAAGGGTTTCATATCTATTGGTAACAAAATATTACAAGATCTCATGAAAGAATTAAAGAATGATGATTTTGGATTACACGAAACAATACTAAATGGAACAGGTTCACTTGTATTAGATTCTTCAAAAAAATATGAGATAGGAGATGATCTTAAATCAATAAATATCCAAAAAACATTATTAAATTCAATTGAAAGAACTATTAAAAACAAACAAAAAATACAGATTCCATTAAATTTAGATATCGAAGATTTTGAAGAATATGAAACATTCAAAGAGGTGAGAGTTGCAGTAGTGTATTGTATTGATTTAAGCTCAACTATGAAATATGCCACATTATATGGAGAATTGAGTAGAATTGAAGCTGCAAAAAAGGCATTGTGGACATTATTTTTACTTAATAAAAAATATTTTCCATCAGATTCAATATATGTAATAGGTTTTGGAGCTTTAGCCTCAGAAATTAAACCGTTTGATATTCCATATTTAAAAACGTTTCAACCTGGTGTAGACTTTCTTCATTATACTAATTACCAAGCAGCATTTCGACTTGCAAAAAGAATTTTACAAAAAGATATTTCTGAAAATAAAAGAATAGTATTAATAACAGATGGGCATCCTAGTGCATGTTTTATAGACAACAAGGAAGAACAAAATAAGATATTAATACAAAGACCGTATTCACATTTTTATACGCCAGATGAAAATACTTTGAATAATTTAAATCAAGAAGAAAATATTAAATTAAATTCAAAAACTGGAGAACTTGTATATTTATGCTATAGATACAGACAAGTAGATCAATTTATAGGAGAACGATCAATTTCTGAAGCTAGAAAATGTTTTAAATTAGGTATAAAAATAGATACAATAATGATAAGTGAAGAAGAATTGTTACTAGATTATATCAATGAAATGGAGAAGCACGTAAATGGAAAATCATATTATATTAATCCAGCATCAATAGATAAAATGTTGTTGACAGATTATCTAAATAATAAAAAATCAATAGTGAAATCTTCATCATAACATATAAAAAAATAGGTTAATTTATAAATTAAAAATAAGAATGATTAAGATATTGAATGAAAATAATTATCTAGATTGGAATAATTCAATAAATGTTTTAAAAATTGCAGATAAGATCAAATTATTTACACTTATCATTGGTCCTAAAGGAACTGGAAAAACATCTTTAGTGAAAAAATTTGCTGCAGAGCTAGATAAAAAAGTTTATTCTATCAATTTTAGCCTAAGAACTAGAGAATCTCACCTGATAGGTACCAAGACTATTGACAATGGTAATATTAGTTTTGTAGAAGGTGTTTTAGTAAAATCAATGAGAAGCGGAGGTATATTATACTTGGATGAATTAAATGCTGCTGAACCAGACATGCTTCTCAGATTAGATGAGGCTTTAGATGATAGAAGACAAATTATATTAAAGGAAGCAGATGGTCAAATAATTAATGCAGATAATGAATGGTTTGTGATAGCTACAATTAATCCATTATCACATATAGGAACTAAGGAATTACCTCCTCAGCTTCTAAGTAGATTCCCTATTAGATTAAATCTAGATTACCCTCCAGAAGATATTGAATTAGAAATAGTAAAACATCATGTGACTATTTCAAGTGATAAATTAGAAGATGTAAAAAGAGCTATAAAATTATCTAAAAGTTTGAGAGAAGCAGCATCAGTGGAAGAATTATACTATGGTCCTAGTCTTAGAGAAACCATAGCATATACAAAAATGATTCACCAAGAAATGAATCCGAGAACTGCTGCTGAGATAGTATATGCTAATGCATATACTCAATGGGGAGATATTGAATATAGAAAAGTAATGGATATAATTACTTCCATATTTTAATACCATGACGTTTAAAAGTTCAGATAGATTTGTTCGTAATGACATCCTATTAGATATTGCTACGTTCTTAGCTAGACGTTGGTCAGATAATTCTGAAGTTATGGTAATAATATCAAATAATAAAACACCGTCAACAGATTTGGAAAAAAATAAAATAATATTGCCAAATTTAAGTTACTACAATGGCGAATATTTTCAGAAATATAGACAATGGCGAGTAGCATTATGGTATGAATCAATGAGGATTAAATACACTACAAAAAGAAAAATATCACGTTATGATTATGCTCATGGTTTTATTTTGAAATGTTTAGAAACTAAAAGAATAGAAATTTTAGGTTCAAGTATTTGGAAAGGAATGATCGAGGAAATAATTTTTACCGAAGGAATGTCAAGGTTATCGAAACCTTTACTAAACACATTATATGGAAATGAAAAAATAATTGAGGGGTTTTCGCAATATTTTCTAACTGGATATATAAAAGGAGAATTATTCGGTAGTGAATATTATAAAGTTAAGAATGCGTCAGAATACGCAAACATTTGTGTTAAAGAAGCTATAAAAAATAAATATGGAACAGAATGGATAGAAGAAAAAGTTAGGGAAATAATAAAAAAATTACAGATTAATCCATTATTGTCTATTCCGATAACAACACCACGATCTAGACTTGGAATGGGAATAAATAATTCAGAATTATTAAAACAAATTGAAAAAGTCGTAAAGTCTAGAGTAAAAAACAAAGAATTTGATAAAGCGATTAAGGAAATAATTGAAGGTAACAAAATTAAAAAGGAGTACGATAGCCTAGTTAAGGAAAGTAAAAAATCAGAAACAAAAGGATATGATAGCCTTGAAAATTTTCAGATAACTATTCCAAACAGAGCAGATGCCAATGAATCTGAAATTTATGATCTAGAATTAATTCAAAAAATTAAAAATGTATTTAAAGAATGGAAAACAGGATGGACCGAAGTTAATAAAGAAACTGGTGATGAATTGGATGTAGAAATGTATATAGAATCACCCAATAAACCATTTTTGACAGATTACAAAATTGCAGTAAGAAGTAAAATAGTTATTTTATTAGATCACTCAAGTAGCATAGAAGATGTGGAAATCAAATATAAACAAGCTACTATAGCATTATGTGAAGCACTGGATTATCTAGGAATAGATTTTTCAGTATATGCATTCAGTACCGAGGCTAAACAAGTAAAATGTTGGTTAATAAAATCTCCAAAAATTCCATGGTCAGCTACAAATGCGAGACGTTTGGTACAAATAAGAGCGAGTGGAGGAACTCCTTTAGCAGAAATATACAATATTTTGAAACAAGATATAAAATCGTTTAAACCAGATATTATGATAACATTAACAGATGGAGAACCATCAAATTATGAAGCTGTAAAGGAAATGGTACTAGCATATAGAAACATGTCAATCCATATGGTAGCTTTAGGAGTTGGAAAAGACATCAATGATTTGATAAATATTGGACATAATCTAAAATATTTAAATTACAACAAAATACTTGCTACAAGAATAGAAGATATCCCAAAAAAAGTTATTAATTTATTAAAAATATAAATGATTATATGTTACCTTATACATACTATAATTCATTAAATTTGAACTGATGGATGAATTTTCTTTACTTTTTCCCAATCTTTTAGAAAAGTAGATAATCCTTTATCTGTTAAGGGATGAGCGATCATCTTACCTAGAATTTGTGGAGGAAGGGTTACTACATCTGCACCAGCTTTAGCAGCATCAATTACGTGCAATGGGTGTCTTATACTAGCAACTAGAATTTTAGTTTTATAATTATAATTATTAAAAATCTGTTTAATATCTCGGATAATATTCATTCCATCATGCCCGATATCATCTAATCTTCCAATAAATGGACTTACATATGTTGCTCCTGCCTTAGCAGCTAGAATAGCTTGATTAACAGAGAAAACTAAGGTAACGTTAGTATTTAAGCCGTCAGAACTTAGACGCCTTATTGCCTTCAAACCATCTGGTATCATAGGAATCTTGATCACTACGTTTGGACCGTATTTTTTTAAAAATTCCGCTTCTTTAAGCATTTGTTCTGTTTTAGTAGATACTACTTCTAAACTAACAGGACCCCGAACAGTTTCAACTATTTCATTCATTAATTTTTCAGGATCATTGTTTTCTTTTGACAGTAAAGTTGGATTTGTAGTAACACCATCCACCATGCCCATTTCATTGTAATATTTTATTGCATTGATATCTGCAGTATCAAGAAAAATCTTCATTTCTTTAATCTTTCCATATAATCTAGGATGTTCCGAGTTATTTCTTTTTCGGTTAATCCATAAAGATTAAGAAGAGTATTTAGTTCTGAATCTCTTGCAGATTCTCCAAAAGTATCTTTTACACCCAAACGAAGTATATTAGATGGATTATCTTCAGAACAGATTTCAGTAACAGCACTTCCAAGCCCACCAATTATATTGTGTTCTTCTACAGTAATGATACAATTGGTATCTTTAGAAGATTTTATAATTAAATTTCGATCTATTGGTTTTATAGAATATGCATCTATTACTCTGCAAGAAAGATTATGAGATTTCTTGAGTTCATGTGCCACTTTGATAGATTCATAAACCATCAATCCACAAGATATAATTGAAATATCGGATCCATCTTGCAGTACGTTCGCTTTTCCAATTTTGAAATTATCCAGTTCTTTGGAATCATAAATTATCGGACTAGAAGGTCTAGCAAGTCTAACATAAAACGGACCAGAGATTTCAATTATATTTTTTAAAATTGGATAAATACTAGTAGCATCAGAAGGAACTAAAACTCTCATATTTGGTATTGATCGCATTATAGAAATATCTTCTATTTGTTGATGTGATGCGCCATCAGGACCAACAGTAAGACCTGCATGAGAAACAACTATTTTAACATCCAGATTAGGATAACAAATGGCATTACGAATTTGATCTAGACATCTGCCAGGAAGAAATGCAGCGTATGTACTTGCAAATGCTATTTTACCAGCCATGGATAATCCTGCCGCAATTGAAACTAAATTAGCTTCAGCTATTCCAATGTTGAAAAAACGTTCTGGAAATTTATCTCCGAATTTTTTTGTTTTTAAGGAGTCTGTAGTATCTGCACCTACACATACAATATCATGATTTTGAGAACCTAGATTAACTAAAGCATTACCGTATGCAGAACGCATGTCTTGTTTGAGATTATTAGATTTCATTTAATTCAACCTCTATTCCTAGTTCACTTGCAAGTGGAATTAATATACGTTTTCGAGCTTTAATCCAATCGTTTCGAACACCATTTTCACTTGCACATTTTAATAAATTTCTTTCTAAAGTAACATTTACTTTATGTTTTAGTTGTATTATTGCTGCGTTAATATCGGAATGTGAAAATACTGCATTCCCAGCAACCATAATTCTTGCTCCTACATCATAAACTTGTTGAACTGTTGAAGCATCAATTCCTCCGTCTGCTTCTATATAACCTTTAAAACCATGATTTCTTAAAACAATATTAAGATCCTTCATTTTTGCAATAATTTCAGGAATAAATTTTTGTCCGGAAAAACCAGGATTTACAGACATTATTATAACCACATCAATAAAATTAAGATATGGAAAAATCCAAGTAGGTAAATCTGTTTGTGGATTAATTGCTATTCCCAAGCTAATGCCGTGTGAAAAAAGTTTATCTTTGATCTGACAAAATTGATTTTCATTACATGTTTCTACATGAACTGTTATTATATCACAACCAGAATCTATATAATCTTGGATATAATTATAAGGATTTTCTATCATAAGATGTGCGTCAAAAGGTAAATTAGTTATTGGCCTCAACTTTTTTATTTTATCTGCTAGAAATGTAAAATTTGGAACAAATTTTCCATCCATTACGTCAAGATGGATCATATCAGCTCCGGCTCTCTCGGCACGTTTTATTTTTTCTTCATAATTTTCTTTTTCACCAGCAATAATAGAAGGTGCTATCACACATTCTCCTTCTAACTCTTCCAACAAGATGGGAATTTGTTTGTTAGGTGGAGCTTTTCCATGCCATTGAGGATTATTGGCCATATGTTTGATCCCATTGCCCTTAACAGTATCAGCAATAATGATAGTTGGTTTATCTTTAATTTGATGAGCTTGATTTATAGAATCAATTATTTGTTCTACCTTGTGTCCATTTATTTCTATTACATTCCAATTAAATGCAGTCCATTTATCACGAACAGGATCTATGGGCATGATATCTTCGGTAAAGCCATCTTGTTGAATTTTATTTCTATCTAAAAAAGCGATAAGATTATTTAATTTAAATTTCGGAGCTGCCATTGCAGCTTCCCATATTTGACCTTCATTAGTTTCACCATCACCTAATAGAACGTAAACATAATTATGAAAATTATCTAGTCTGTTTGCTAAAGCAATTCCTATTGACACAGATAAACCTATCCCTTCAGAACCTGCAGAATATTCTACTCCAGGTACTGAATGATGTTTCATTTCATCAGAAAACCTAACTGGATGACCTTGTAACCTTGATCCGAATTGTCTTAATGTTTTCATTTCTTTTGTTTCAAAATAGCCCGAAACAGCAAGAGTTGCATAAAATCCCGGAGCGGAATGACCTTTTGAATTAATGAAGTAATCTCGTTCTTTCCACTTAGGATCAAGTGGTTTATGTCGCATTTTTCGAAAATATAAAACTCCCATAATTTCTGCAGCAGAAAAAGATGCACCTGGATGACCAGAACCGGCATTAGCTATTGCCTGGATAGCATTAATTCGAATTTCTTTTATTTTCGTTTTTAGATCAAGATATCTCATATTAAATCTCATACTATCGTCAACCACATATACGAACAAATTGAACAAACAAAAAGGAAAATAAAAAGTTAGCTAGATAATATCAATACATTATATACAATGTTACGTTAAATAAAATCAAAAGCATATTAAATAAATATTACAAAAAGATCATCTCTGAAATACTTTTCCAGACATAGATTTAATTTTTTTAATGTTGATGTGTCCTGTTTTGATTTTATGATCTTCTGCATCAGAATTAAAAAAAAAGCTATTATGGCAATCTTCACATAACCAGATATTATTTAGATCATCAGGATGCATACAGAATATATTCATTAATAGAATATAAGAAATAGGAAAGTATCTAATAGGTAAATGATACTAACTATTTATAAAGAAAAAATATCATAATAATATAATAGAAGAATTTCCTATATCTATATTACTAATAGATATATTAATACAAAAAAGAATGGGATGTAAGTAGATTTTAGTCGAGAGAGTAGTGTTTAAGATAGTTTCGAAGATCTTCTTCATCTTCAAAGCCAAGATATTTTATAAGGTTTTCAATAGTCATGTCTTCGTCTATATAGTCATTTGCTGAACTTTTTTCAAGTGCTGGAAATGCACTATTCAATTAATTTACCCAATATTTGTTATTATGATATATACTTAAATTTTGTGGATATTTATTACATAGAATATGAAAATGACAATTTTCACAGTATAGAAAATTATAGATATAAAATAAGTAAAAATTATAAGTAATAATTTAGATTTAAATTCCGATAATTTTATCTTCAGAAAGAATATCGTCTAGTTCGTTGGAAGTAAGTAATTTCTTTTCTAGTACTAATTCTCTAATATTTTTACCTGATTTTAAAGACTCTTTATACAGTTCGGCCGCCTTAAGATAACCAATGTATGGGTTTAAAAGAGTAACAAGAATAGGGCTTTTTTCAATACTTTGACGTAATTTATTAATATTTGGTTTTATACCATCAACAAGATTGGATGTAAAAATTGGAAGAAAATTGATTAGCATATCAGTTGAATCTAAAATATTTTTTAGCATACCTGGCAACATTACATTAAGTTCGAATTGTCCTGCTTGTGCTGCCATTGCAACAGAAACGTCATTTCCTATTATATCAAAACAGATCATGTTGAGACATTCAGCTAAAGATGGATTAACTTTTCCTGGCATGATAGAAGAACCTGCATGAACTGCAGGAATAATTATTTCTGCAAATCCCGCAGTTGGTCCTGATGCCATTAATCTAATATCATTTGAAATTTTTATCAACTCTAATGAAAGATTCCTTAAAACAGAAGAGAAATGAGATACATCATGTTTGCTTTGTAACGAATAATATAAATTCTCAGATGTTTTAAGATCCATATTAGAAATATTAGACAAGTTAATACATACTGTTCTCTGATAGCCTGTCGGCGTATTTGCGCCTGTTCCTACCGCAGTTCCCCCTAAACCGATATTATACAGATTTTTCGAAGCCATTAGAAGATTGTTCTTCGCTAATTCAAGAGAATAAGCGTATGCCTTAAATTCTGAACCTAATGTTACAGGAATAGCATCCATAAGATGTGTTCTTCCTATTTTTGCGATCTTTTTAAATTCGACGGATTTAATATTTAAAGAATGTATTAATTTTTCTATCGATAAAATAGTTGGAGAAACATTAAACAAAATTGCTAAATGCATGGCAGTAGGAAAAGTATCATTACTAGACTGTGACATATTGACATGATCGTTTGGATTAATTATTTCATATCTGCCTTTTTCTTCACCTATAATTTCTAGTGCACGATTTGATATAACTTCGTTACAATTCATATTAAAAGCCGTTCCAGCTCCAGAATTAATTGGTTCTATTACAAATTGATCTAAAAGTTTTCCTGAAAGTATTTCTTCACATGCTGTAACTATAGCATTACCTATTTTATGATCTAAGGAATTTAATTTCATATTAGTTAGAGCTGCAGCTTGTTTAATCATGACATATGCTTTAATAAGTTGTATTTGCGGTCTTCGTCCAGTTATTTTATATTGATCAATAGCTCTAGAAGTGAATGGACCATAATAGGCATTTAATGGAACTTTTATTTCTCCTAATGAATCTCTATCCAACCTATAAGACATAACTATAACTATGGTGAAAAAAAATAACTTAATAAATCATCCGAATATATGAAAATATAGTACATATAAAAGTTATAAATTGAATTGATAAAAGTTTATATAATATGTTTATATAGCTGACAGAAAGCCGAATAAGATGCCACAAACTAAACCAATTGTAAGTATAGAAAATGTTGTTGCTTCAGCAACTATTAATCAAACTGTTAATTTAAATCAAATTACACAGATATTTCCTGATGTAGAATATCATCCTGACCAATTTCCAGGGCTAGTTTTTAGGCTTAAATCACCAAAAACAGCTACATTAATTTTTAGTTCAGGAAAAATGGTTTGTACAGGTGCTAAATCAGAGGACCAAGCCATCAAGGCTGTGAAAAGTGTTGTTCAAAAACTTAGAAAAGGAAGTATACAAATTGAAAATGAACCAATTATTGAAATACAAAATATAGTAGCGTCTGCCAGTTTAGGTGGAAAAATACATTTGGAACTCGCTGCTAGAGTTCTTCCTCGAAGTATGTACGAACCTGAACAATTTCCAGGTTTAATCCACAGAATGTTGGATCCAAAAACGGTCATCTTACTGTTTGCGAGTGGAAAATTAGTATGTACAGGTGCTAAAAAAGAAGCAGAAGTATACAGAGCTGTACATAACTTGCACAATGTGTTAGAAGAAAAAAATTTGATGATTTATGATTAGAAATTATTTAAAACATAACACTAACGATTAAAATTTAATGCACAGATATATATATTTCAAAAATTTATTTCACTAAAGGTTATTGTATTTATGCCAGAAATATGGCTAAGATATGGCTCAACTGATATAGTAATTGATATAAAAATTGAAAATTTAAATGAGATTTCTAAAAGATTTAAATATTTAACAGAAAGATCTATTGATGACACTTTAAGTAATTTCAAAGAAATAAAAGAGAATACTTTAATTTTTGCATTATCGCCTTCAAAAGCTTCATCATATGTGATAACAAAAATAATGAAATTTGGAAAAGAGAAAGGTATTGAAATAAAAGTAGCTACGTGGCCAATATTTCAATCTGTTTTAAAAAAAAATATGTTATTTTATTCAGTAAATAGTCAAGTTTTACAAATTGATAAATTTGAATTTTTAGAAAAAATTAGAAAGTATAATAATATTATTTTTGTTTCTAGAACAACTCTTGATCCATTATTTGGATATAGTGGCGTTCCAACAATAATATTAAGAGAATGCGAAAATAAATTAATGTTTGATGTACTTGAATCTAGATCCGGAGATTTTCCAAGACCGGGAATAATAAATTCATCTACAAAAATAGCAATGGAATTTTTTGAAAAAATCAACACAAGTTCAATTGAAATAATTTCAGATCATCAAGGAATTATTGGAATACATCATGGTGAAAAATCAAATCATGTATTTCAAAATGCTATAAACGAATTACATAATACAATGATAAGTCAAACTGATCTTACAAAATCAATAATTTTAAGCGCGGGAAGTGAAATTGAACAACATCTAACGCTAACACATTCACTTTATTCATTGTGGAATAGCATACATTTGCTTAAAAATAATGGCACCATTGTTATGTTTGCGGAGAATTCTAAAGGGATTGGCGAGGGCGCATTAAAAATGTTGATTGAAGGAAGAATAAAGTTTAATGAATTAGGCAGGATAAAAGAGCAAATAGATAA
>JBNAIF010000015.1:0-4234 GCA_050043595.1 Nitrososphaeraceae archaeon
AAAATTTACAAAAATATCCTTTGTAACCTCATGTGAATTCTGTAACATAGGAATAATGCATGATAACTGTGCTAATCATCATATAGTTAATAAACATTACAAAGAAATAATCAAAAAAATAAATCAACACAAGGATAGAGCATTACATGGATATCAATAACAAATAACGAATATTAGTATATTTTTTGAAAGGCTCTACGTAAATTCACTTCCTTGTATTGAAATGATATTTCTTATTCTATTATTGCAAAAATATGCAAATAGTTTAATCCAGTTGTATACATGTAATAGATCACAATTCTTATTAATACATGGGTAATAATCATCAAAACTTTCAGCCCCTTTTTTTAAAAAGGAATGCTGCATTACTCTTTTAATCAGACTTTTCTCGAGAGATGGATGTGATATGTTTTAAATTTAGAATATTACATAGTTGTGGATACCAAATACCACCTTCTGTGTAAACAGTATGTTTTCCATACTTCTCAACTAGAAGTCTAATAAATTGTTTAACAACAAACATGGTTCTTAATTTGGATATATGAACTTCAAGCACAGATCCATGAACTGGTTTTATACAAATTCACAGCCAATAATTTTCATTACCAATCTGAATAATAATTTCATCTACTATAAATACAAATACTCTTTTTCTTTTGTAGATTTGAGATGAAGAACAGAACCTTTGAATCCACTTCGATACAGATACATAACTTCTTTTACTATCTCTAAGTGGTTCTAATGCATATGAAATATTTCTTAGACTTGGTCCAAGAAAATACAAATACAAAGAATACATCACAATCGTGTAGATGTTCTATTTCTGACAAATTTGAGCAACATATGTTGGAGTAGGACATATACATCTATAGATCTTTCGTTAAGTTAACAGCACATTTTGCAATATTATAGATCATATTTAGAACTACTGAAAACTTATTTTTTTGTTCTGAATAATAGTTATCTAATAATATTAGAAATAAATTCTTGTTTTATTGAAGATAATTAAATATTAAATAATATATTAACGATGTTACATAGATCATAATGACTAGATTGTAAAGAAAATATTTATTCATATTGAATTTTGATATAATTATTTTTTTGTTCACTATGCCAATATTACTATTACTGATAACAATTTAATCAGTTACTAAAGTTCCACAATATTTTTATCTCCTAATAAAAGTTTTATAATTACATATTAGAATTGACTAAGGTCATACTTCTGTCCTAAATCAATAGCCACACAAATACGTTCATATGGACCTGTAATAAGGCCCATATAATAAATTGTTAATCCTAAATGCTATTATTTTTTTATAGAATCATATTCAAGTGTATACTAATCTGGACTTGTTTAACCATCTATTTTTATTAGTACTCATTTATGCGTATTATTACATTAATTTAGCTACATTCTAATACAAAGATATCATAGCAATAAAAACAGTTCATGTTGTTATTTTGGTGAAATTATGGACTTTTTAGTAGATTCATCGCATTCATAGTCAATTTGTAGGTCTCCAAATGAAGTGGCAAAACACGTAACATCAGAAAGTGTATCTGAATTCTTAAAACCAAACTTATTCATTTTATTAGATCCCTTTTCTACTATGTAATATTCTAAGGTCAGTGATATGTGTTTAGTACTGTCTTCTTGTTTAACAGCAATTAGATTTTGAGCCACGGGTGGCAGATCATATCTTTCATGAAAAAAATCTAACTCTAAATTGTGTTCTTTCATGTTGTCGAAGAAAACAGTTTGGAGAAGATTATTTGTAATTAAAATCATGGCTTCTTGTTCTGCAAACGCATGCTTGTTATCTGAAATTAAAGACATTGTTAGAATTGTTGCTGGAATAATTGTGATAATTGTAGTAATTATTTTTGTCTTA
This sequence comes from Nitrososphaeraceae archaeon, assembly GCA_050043595.1. Lineage (GTDB taxonomy): Archaea > Thermoproteota > Nitrososphaeria > Nitrososphaerales > Nitrososphaeraceae > TH1177. Next base: position 1,899 of record JBNAIF010000015.1, read on the forward strand.
TTATATATCATAAATTATAATACAGTTTAATCATCAATTATTTATATTTTTTCTCATCAGCACATATTTCTATTTCTTTATTTATTCATTTGCAATATTTAGATAAGATATTTTCATCAATAAATTCAAATATATTTAAACTCACGTAGAATTTATGACTATATAAAAAAGTGATTCTATTACTCTTAATTCTATTACTTGTCGTAAGACCATATCCTTTGTTACAATTTGCTCTGCCTAATCATTACTAACCCAAAGATCATTCATTTTGTAAAAGCATGAACTATTTGTTACCATATGGACCATTCTAGTTCTATAAAGTCTATTTTCTATCTCTTTTTTATAGTCTATAAAACAATAAGTTTAATTTTTGCTTTTTTTATGATTGACATAAACTGAAATTTTATATGAAGTATAATTATGATGATCTTAAATTCTACATTGTCAAGATTAGGAATTGCACTAACTCTCGTAAAGGTTAACAGAAATATTGTCACTAAAATGAATATCTTGCAGATCTTATTATTTGTCTAATTTTTCTAATCCTGTATATTATATCTTGAATAATATCATTATCGTTATTATGAAATAATATGTGATCTGTTTAGACTTTTATTAAAATTAATTCTGTAAAAATGTGCTACCTCAACAAAACTTTCTTTTACTGAAGAATACAGTTTATTTTGATCTTTTCTTAAATAAACAAGAAAGAAGATAATATTAGATTCAATTTGTTTTCTGTTTAGTTTTTGATATCAAGTCTAGACAATCTACATATTTTTGAAAAGATCTTTTGTATACTTGTATTGTATATCGTAATTTTAGATTTTATAAAATTGTAAAATTGACTTTCATGTAAACTACTCCTTTTTCTGCACATTATATTTACTATTCTCTTTTTTACTTACATTCTAGTAAATATAACAAATAGTAAAAATTAGTTAACCAGTGTTCATCCATAATTCAAGAAAAACTTTAACTTGTGTTAATATACATACAAGTCAGTTATAGTTATCGAAAAAATTGAACAAAGTAATTAGAATTTAATAAAGAAAAGAATAAGATAAAAATATTGAACAAAACAAAGGTTGTAAAATAATAGTAGGTCATCAAGTTAATGTTACAACCGTTAATGAAATGCTATATTACGAGAAATGTAGCAAGAATGTTGTGAAAATAATAGAAAGAATTACGATATAATCTTACTGATAAAAATTAAACAGTAATGGTTGTAATTAATGTTGCAAAGATATTACAACCATTACTGAAATGCGGTTGGGTAGTATATGTTGCAAATATACCCATGATAGATACAATCAATGAAATAATAAGTATTGTAGAACATTGTTAATTGTTGCTTATGAATCCATACAAAAAATGGAAAAATAATATTAATAATCAAGAATACTTATGTCACTACTCTTTTTCTTCTAATTACCATCGTCTTGCTCTGCTTCAAATTGTAATAATGCTATATTTTTCGATATTATCAGAGATGATGATGTTAACTTTAGTATTGATGATCGTTCTTCATCATAGATAGGAACTCACTATCATTATTGTTTGCTATTTCATTATCACTAATAGCAGAACTAATATCATTATTTAATGGTGGCAGTACTGGTTGTGTTTGAATTGGAGGAGATAGCATGGCATTATCTTCTTACTGTATTTACGCCAATATTGTCGCATTTTGCATAACATTAGAATTATTATTACCACCGTCATCTACTAAAGAATTATCAATAGTCTCAGTAAAATTGTCCCCAATAGCAGTAGTGTTCTCATCTGCAATAATAATAATAGTACCATTATCTTGTGCGATTATTTCTGGTAATAACATTATTCTTATTCCAATGATATTCATCATTAATACAGAAACAAGAAGTAACACCATTACTGAAGATAAAATTGCGTGTGGGTTTTGTTGATTATTATTGATTTTTCTTGAATATTATTTTTTTATAATTTTTTGATATAATATACTTCATAATAATAAATCTATGGAAATATATAATAAATATGGATTAATCAGGTGAACACAGAATAAAAAAAATTTATATGAATACGATATATCATTCATTTGACATATTATAATTTGATTTAGATTTTTATTATAGTAACATAATATTCTATAACTATTTTAAAAAGATGTTTTGATGAATGATATAAAACCATAATAGAGATACATATATACGCATCATATTTACCTATAATAATAAATCTAAAAAGTTGTTTATTCAGGTTTACTGATTCAAGAAAAAATTGAATAAATGTATTTATGCTACTAAGCAATTGGAACAACCACAATCAATACATTTAGTACAATGACCACT
>JBNAIF010000016.1:0-4461 GCA_050043595.1 Nitrososphaeraceae archaeon
CCATCGTTGTTTACGTTATCTTCTGGTTCATCTTCTGTTAGATAAAAGTTAATTTTTGAAAGGTCTACTGGAGTTGGTATTGTAGAAGAGAGGTCACGTGCTACTGCTACATCTTTCCATACTTGAACTGCAAAGTCTGATTCATCTATACCTGTACATTCTACTGTATCACATGATACATATTGATCACTGTCAGGTGGCGCTGGAAAAAAAATCCTGTCACTAAAGTTACATCTAAAAGATGGATTTTCTTCAGTTACATTTACTATGTTATCACATACAAACAATTCTTTCTTTATTTCTACTATAGCGGGCTTCTTTTTGTAGGAGTCATCATAATAATTATCTTCTATATAATGTCTTTCGGATGAATAGTCGTTATCATTATATCCTCTTTTGTCATCATAATATCGATCGTCTTCATAGTACCTGTCTTTGTCATAATATCTGTCTTTTTTTTCTGCTGCATAAATATCTGCTAACGATGCTGGAACCAACATCATCATTGTTGCAAACATCAACACACCAAAAATTCCAATTTTACTTTTTGACATACTGACGACAAGTTGATATTGTGTAAATAGTTGATGAAATAATGATATTATAAAATATTATGTTCTATATTTCAGATTCTTGTGATGTGAAATTTATATTGATAAATTGATGATAATAATTATTGGGTAGAAAAAGAGGAGGAAAAGTTGCTGTTAAGATAACAAAAATTAAGAGAGATGATTTTAAAGTCTCAAGAGATACATCACGAAAATTAATAAAAAGAGCAGCAAGACAAGTTGTTAGAGATGCAAAAAATAATGCTCCTGTAAAAACAGGAAATCTAAGAAATAAAATTGGTATTAAATATGCTAATAGTAATAGTGCTGTTATTCAGTCTGGTGCAGATTATGCAGTATTTGTTGAGAAAGGAACTAGAAAAATGTTATCTAGAGAATATATGAATAATGCTATGAAAGATACTAGAAGTAATTATAGAAATAAGTTAAAGTTTATGAGAAGTTAATAATAATAAATTAATATCTTTTTATATTTTTATCGTTATTACTTTTTGGAGCCAATCTAAGTTTATGCCAAGGCGGACCATTAGGACAAAATTTTGCATTTGGATATCCTTTTTTAGTTATTGCTTTATCTTTTTCTATATATGTTCTGCAAGATTTACAATAGTATCTTATTTCATAAATACTAGTATATGATATTACTTTTTTAGTTATTGGGTCTACTCTTGATTTTGCTCTCAATTATTTTTTCTTGCCCATTATTTTTATTCTTCTATATTTAATTTATCTTATTGATATTTCTAGTTCTTTTTCACAGACTTTTTCTTGTATATTATCATCAGATAATTCATTTATTTTATCTGCTATCGCTATTGTATAATCACAAGAAACATAAAAATATGTAGAACACTATAGTTATCTGTTGTTTTGTTTATATAAGTTTCATTAATTTTATTTGAAATAATCTACAAGTTTACCTAATGGATTCAAATTCCAATCAACTAGTTATTTTTATGATTTAAGTTGTAAATTATATCGGTAAATGTTAATTTTTTTACAAAAACTTATTATATTATGTTACCGATTCCAATTACATGCAATACTCGAAGCCCTCTAGTTTTCCAAATTAGTTACAGAGCCCATTTAGTTAATAATTAATCAAACAGCCATGAATAATCTATTTTGTAGATAAAAAAAATAATTGTTTTTATAAAGTTAATAAAAAGTAATCAAAACAAGAATAATATAAAAAGATTATTCTGAATCCTTATACAGATTTTTGTACAAGATTTTTCATATTAATATAAAGTAGAGAATTTATACAAGCCATCTATAATATTTCTTTTTTTAATCTCTTTTGGATATAAGATATGATTCACTTTCATTAAAAGAATAATTTACAGTATCTGCTACTAATGTTTCTAATGAATGTCTATCTTTCTCAGAAAATCTATTCAATTACTGTCCATATCTCCTTTTATTGACAGTTTTACTGCCTATAAACATTGTTAAACATTTTATAATAATAAATGGACAATTATAAATATTAACGTTACCTAAAATGATATATTAATTAAAAGTTATAAAAATAGACCAAAATAAAAAGAATTGATGTTAGATTTTACATCAATCAAATAGTTTCTATATTGTAGTTAATCCTATCTGTTCGGAGTAATAAATCGTCCTGAATGAATATAGTTGTATAGATTAGGAGAAAATCACATTTTGCTAAAGTTATAGGTGGTTTTGAATTTTTAATCTTATTTTCTGGGACGTTAAATTTTTGACTAAATAGATTTCCTAAAGCTCCTTTTTTTATTATCGTCAGACCAATATTCTATTAGTTGCTGGAAATCTTCCACATCTTTCAAAGATTTCTGGATCATAATCAGTCATATTTTGAGCTAAAAGTTTAATCAGACCTTTTGTGTCTGGCAATTTTAAATTTGAAGATAATCCATCTCTAATAAACAGTATAATTTTATCTTGTCTTTTTAATTTTTTTAAATATGATTTTATTTCATTAATGTTCATTTTTTTAATTTTCTAGCTATTAAACGAATTACACTATGCTGGTGTTCTATTTTTGTAGTAGGATGAAGTTCATTTATTATCTCTTCTTCCATTTTTAAGATTTCCCAATCTTTATACCATTTTTCTAATTCATGTTTTTTAATAAAACATGGATTTAAATACGATTGTACATTTGGAATAGGGATTTCCGCAGTGAATGAAACAATAACATTAATTCCTTCTACTTTCGTCCATTTTTTCATCTTATTTACTAAGTTTGATATGTCTGTTTTATTGGATAAACAATGCAATAATCCATAAGCTATAACACAATCAAATTTTTTTGTAGTTTCAAATGTTCTAACATCTGAACATATAATAGAAATGTCTTGAATAGGTTTATTTTTTAACAGTCGTTTAAAATTATTTATTGCAAATTTAGAACATTCTATTGCTATTATCTTAAATCCATTTTGTGATAAATATATAGAATTCTTTCCTTCTCCTGCACCTAGATCTAATATTGTTCCATCATGTAGATATCTTTTAATCAATAAAACAAATTTTCCAGGAGATTCCCCCCAAAAACATTTGCATTTAGAATATTCTACATCATATTGACCTATATTTTTAGTAATATCCATGTACTACTGATCACCAAATAACCGATTAGTTATATTTATTAACGAAGCCAAACCTCCGTAATTGTATATTATCAAATTAGCTTCTTTTGCTAGATAAGGTACTTCGTATTCGACCGGATGCGAAAGATAATTTACAAATTTATTAAAATGAATTTTATTATCTTCTCTATTTCGAAAAAACCTGAATGCATCATCGGGAGTAGTTTCAACAAAGATCAATGGTAGATTATTATTTAATAGTTTTTTCAAGTTTAAAAACGTTCTATTATTTCTAATACCGTCTATAACAAATCTTTGATCATGTGGTATATTCTCTAAATTTTTTTTGCAAATAATTCCTTTGATTTTGACTTGATAAAATCATGTGTTTTATCTTGGTATTGGTCTGAAAGAAAAAAGAGGTATTGATTTACTGCAGATACTTGAAAATTACATTATAGAAAATGGTAAACCTCAAACAGTAATGCATAATGGCAAACAATTACATCAAAAATATTCAGACGTTTTCTACAAAGAATCTGATAAAAGAAAAACCAATTCCAAATGTTTATCCGCAATTACAAGGAAAAATTGAGGGATACAACAAGATAGTAAGGGATGAATTTTTGACAGTAGAAAATAGTTCGGATAAAGAAGAAGGAAAGAAAAGATATTCAATGTTTGTCAAAGCATATAATGAGCAAAGAGAAGAGGTGGGGGTATCAATGGCCATACACCACTAAAGTGTTTCTAAATGAAGGTTAAATAATATAATTACAACAACAAGAAAGCAGATAAAAAGCGTTACATGTGTTTGTAAATGAATCTGTTATTTATCTATGTAATTACAACAGTATCAAGTTTATTTTAAACCAAAATTCGCATTTCTTAACTACAATATTAGAATATATACAAATGATCAAAAACACAAAAAGGTTGATGTAAATGTTAGAATAATTTCATAACGCATTATTTTTTAATTAGATATTATTTTAATATTTTACAAAGTGTGAATATTCAATGAAGCTTACCAGAAAATCATTGTTTGTAATTGTATTTTCTGTAATACTTTTAGAAAATTCTATCATCTTCTTCTCAGATGTAGAAGAAAGAGAACATTTTTCACATCTAATAATTGTGATAAATTCACTTATAGCAGTAATTATTGCAGTCTTTGTAATATTTCAGGAAAGTACAGATAAAATATATCACGTAAAGACAAGAATTTCTGTTACCCTTGGTCTAAGTTTTTGGTTTTTAGCTAATTTAACATGGGCTATTTATGAGATGGTGTTTCATGTAGTTCCACC
>JBNAIF010000017.1:0-10696 GCA_050043595.1 Nitrososphaeraceae archaeon
GCTAGATTAGCGGCCAACAAAAGAATGGCAAAAGGAGGAGAAACATCTTTCTTTTCTAAACTTAAAGTTTATCCTCATGTTCTTTTAAGAGAAAATAAAATGATCGCAACTGCTGGAGCTGATAGGTTGCAAGAAGGAATGCGAAGAGCATTTGGTAAAGCTACCGGTTTAGCAGCAAGGTTAAAACCTGGGCAAGCAATAATAGAAGCTTATGTATACGAAGCTAATCTTGCTCTAGCAAAGGAAGGATTTAAAATAGCATCTAGCAAACTAGGTTGTCCTACCGAAACTAAAGTAACTAGTCTAAAATAATATTATCAAACAAATAGTTTTAAAAAATTTATACTATTTTAAATATGTCTATTATTTGATGATGCAATTAATACTATATTGAATAATATGACCATAAATTAATATAAAAGGATAATTCTGTTTGGATTATATAACTAAAATTCTTTTGACTTGTACATTCAATAAATTAATTTCATTGTAGATTCTATATCTACATTTGAAAATTTGGATTTGGAAAAATCATACTTCAAATATTCAAATCCTTTTTCTTTAACAACTCTTGTCTGTTGTCAATACTTATAGTACAAAATTACTTGAACAATCACTAATTTCTCTGCAGTGCAATAAAGACAAAAGCATAAGAAAATCATTTTTTTCCTGTTTCTAACTTCCTATGGTATATTTTTAATATGTATAAATTTTCCTGCAATAATTTTAGTAATGAAGTGAGAGGACATTGTTAAATATTTTTATTAATATAAAATTTAAACATATAATATTTCGAATATGTTTTATGTTTTGATTTTATTTGTATTAATGTATTTTGATGATCAAATTTATCTCAGATGTAGATGATTCACTTTATTTTGGAAAAACTGTATTCGTTAGGGTAGATTTCAATGTAACCATAAAGAACGGACATATTGGTGAAGATTTTAGAATACGAATGAGTATTCCTACTATTGATTATTTAATAAAAAGAAATTGTAAGGTTGTTTTAGCTTCACATTTAGGAAGGCCTAAAGGAAAAAGAGATGATATGTATTCTCTTAGACCTGTGTCAATTCGTTTATCTGAAATTTTACCAAAAACAAATGTAAAATTTGTTAATGATTGTGTAGGTGATGATGTTAAAACAGCTATTAATAATTTAAAAAATTCAGAAATCCTGTTACTAGAAAATCTACGCTTTCATGAGGATGAAGAATATAACGTTCCTGAATTTTCTAAAGAATTGTCTTCATATTCTGATATTTATATTAATGATGCATTTAGTACATCACATAGAAAACATTCTTCCACATATGGTGCAGCTACACTCTTTGAAACAAAGTTAGGAGGATTTAATCTGAAAAAAGAAATTGAATATCTTACCATGATAAAAGAAAAACCTCAAAGACCTTTTACTTTAATCATAGGTGGCGTTAAAATTAAAGACAAAATAGGTGCACTAGAAAATTTACTTCCAAAAGCTGATAAAATTCTTGTTGGCGGAGCAGCTGCTTATACATTCCTTAAAGCTAAAGGTTTTGAAACTGGTGAATCCATAATTGATGATGAACATTTAAAGTGGGTGTCCAAATCATTACACAAATACGGCGAAAAAATATTTCTACCATCCGATCATATAGTGTCTAAATCTCCAGAAAGTTCTACTAGTAATATCTGCAAAGGAAATATTCCTAAAGATATGTCTGGTTTTGATATAGGTCATGAAACAATAGCAGAATATTCTAAACACATTGGTTCAAATAATCATGGAACTATATTTTGGAATGGTCCTATGGGATTTTTTGAACGAGATTTATTTTCAAATGGTACAATCCAGATCGCAAAAAGTATGGCTTTAGCATATTGGAGAGGATCCACTACTCTCGTAGGTGGTGGAGATACACTAGAAGCAATAAAGAGATCTAGCGTTAGTGAATCTGAAGTGAGTCATGTTTCTACTGGTGGAGGTGCTACATTGAGGTATCTAGCAGGGGATAAGATGCCTGGCTTGATCATTCTGGAAGAAGAAATCTAAATTTTATCTATAAATTTATTACTATTATTCTAATGATTTTTAATAAAATCATCCATATTCTCTATACATTGCAATAGCATACTTTTACTTCTTTTCATTATCCACACAGAAAATTCTTCAGTTGTAAAAACATGTTGTTCTCTAAATGAAACCGGTAAATATCCTCCATGTGTAAATATTTGCACAATAACATATTTTTCTGATACTGTACCTATTTCTTCCTCTATACTAACTTCATTTTCTTCAATTGTTCTTCTGTATAGTATTATTGGATAGTTATTTTTATTGCTTATTAATACGATTTTTTCTAACTTGTCTTTGAATTTTTTTATTAAAAACTCATCTAAAGTTACTTGTGAACTATGAATGTTATTTTTTCTTTTTTTTCGCAACTATTATAACTTAATTATATGATATCATGAAAATTTATAAATATTTGTGTTGATACTATTACACTGTTAGTCACTATTAATTATCATGCAAACAAGATTTTATACTATATTATGAATTTTCGCATATTCCATGTACTATAGATTAAAGTAATTTCAATCCCGCGGTTATTTTGTCAACTAAATTTTCAGGACAAGGGCCTATTCCTATACATGTTGTAGTTCCTGGATCTATTTGTGTACGACCACTATCAATTACTTTGGAATACGGCAAGTTCATAAAAATTATTTTTTTTTCAATTTCTTCAAGTTCTGTTATACTCATAACTTTAAGAATTATCTTTGCTTGACCATAACTAAACCAGCTTTCATACCAACTATTATTTTTATTTCTAGTTTTTTCAGCAGATAATAATGAAGCATGTGCCACTTGTGCTGCAATTTTTCCAGTTCCCATTTTTAGGTCTTTTCGTATTATTATAACTTGTTTTAAATCCATGATGATGTTACTTCAATAGTGCGATTAGTTAAATATTATTCGATTAAGTTATTAAATTTTGATTAGTGACATGAAATAGTTTTAATACTTAAATTTAATTTAAATTAACATTTTGTTTATTATGTATTAGAATATCTAGTACAATACTAATTTAATATAGAAACAAAATATTATATAATACTGTTATAGTAATAATTAAACTATTTAATATTTCAATAATTTAAAATATATTTATAATAATGTAGACAAATATAATAATTTACCCAGATTTTATTATAAATTGTATTAGATCTCAATGGATATCCACTAACCTAGAATGATGGAAATTTAATCAAAAATATACTAGGAATAATTACTTACCATGCATGGAAAAATAAGGGATATGTCAACAAATTATACTTTTATATTGTTCTATGATTTTTATTTTTTAATATATTAGTTATTTCAGCTTTTCAAAATAATTATTTTTTTATATTTTATAATGGATCCCACAATTTTAATAATAATAAAAATTTAATTATAAAACTAGTCATCTACTATCTTGGTAATTTTAATATATACATTTTAATTGTTATCAATTGAATATATTCTATCTATAATGGCTAGAAATTATGATGTCGTAGTTGCAGGCGGCAGTGTATCTGGACTATTAGCTGCAAGAGAAATAGCATCATCTGGATATGAAGTTATTGTATTAGAAGAAGATTATGAAATAGGAACCCCTGAACATTGCGGTGGTTTAGTTAGCATAAAGGCTTTGAAAGACTTGGGAATAATTCCAAGTAGTAAATCTGTAATCTGCAATGTTAATGAAGCAAAAATAATGTCTGCTTCCAATAGCTTTGATATTAGTGCAGTAAATGAAAATATCGTTGTTTTAGATAGAAGAGATTTTGATAAACAATTAGCATTTCAAGCTCAAAAAGAAGGCGCTGAAATTGTTACTAAATATAGAGTAACATCATCTCAAAGAAAAGATTCTAAATATCTTGTTAAATCTAACCAATCGGACTTTTTGTGTGATATATTCATTGATGCAAGAGGTATATCTTCAATCATTCAACAAAATAGGATAGGTGTATTGCAATCTGCTCAATATGAAATTTATGCTGATTGGTTAAACAATAATCAAATAATAGTACAATTTGATACATCAAAATATCCTGATTTTTTTGCTTGGGTTATTCCTATGAGTAATGGCAAAGCAAAGATTGGTGTAGCTGGAAGAAAAATTAATTCCGTTAAAGTTCTTGAGGATTTTATAAAAACGTTAGGAGATAAATATTCTATAATAAGAAAAATTTATGCACCTATATGGATTGGTGGACCACTCAAAAAATTTATTTTTGATAAAACTGTAGTAGTTGGAGATGCTGCAGGACAGACTAAACCTACCACTGCTGGTGGAATTTATTCGTGTGGTATGGGCGGAATACTTGCGGGAAAAAGCATATCTAGATATCTTGATACATGCGATATCACGAATTTATATATTTATGAAAATGACTGGAATTCAATTTTTCAAAAAGAGTTTAATAAGATGTTATTTTTTAGAAAAATGCTTAGTAGATTAGATAACACATCTTTAGATAAAATTTTCTCGGTAGTTTCTGAAAGTGATTTATCAACTATTTCTAAAAATGCTAGTTTTGATTTTCATAGCTTGGCAATTTCTAAAATACTTGGTGCAAAAGGAATAATTAAAATATTAAATACTTTAGTGGGAAATGAAATGCGACATATAATGAATTAAGCAAAATATAAATTCGGTTGTTATCAAGTCTTTCTAATATGTCAGATGTATTACAATTACCCGTATGCACTTCATGTAATAGACCAATTATGCCAAATGACGACTGTGTAAAATTCTATTGTCCTAATTGTGGTTATGTGTTATTATGGCGATGTCAAAGTTGTAGAGAATTTTCTAGATTTTATAAGTGTGTAAATTGCAGTTTTGAGGGACCATAATGACTAAATTAGTTGCAAGAATCAAAGTTTTACCATCTGATGCTGAAATTAATCTCGATGAAGTTGCTGCAAACCTTAAATCTACAATTCCGGAAGGAATGAACTTAAAAAGTTACAACAAGGAACCTATCGCTTTTGGTTTATATTCTCTTATCTGTGATTTTGTTCTTGAAGATGCTGAAGGCCAAATGGATAAATTAGAGGACTTTATCAAAAACACAAATGGTGTAAGTGAACTCCAAGCAATCAGCGTAAGCAGACAATCTGTAAATCTGAAATAATTTTTTCTAAATTTTATAATTCAAATTAATTCATAAAAACAAATATAATATTATTATTTTTATAAAAATAATTATAATGAAATATCCTATTCGTAATACTGTTTATGAAAAAATAAAGGAATTTAATACACTTACTGATACAGAATTACTTTCATTACTATCCAAGGATGGCGTAATCTTGGATAATTCTGGGTTAAATAAAATTCTACTTGATCTTGAAATTTATGGACTGTTGCATGTGTCATGGATTTCTAAAGACAAAAAGAGAATAGAATTAGTAGCAAAATAACCTAAACAAAACTTGTAATTAATTTTATCCAATAAATAAGCACAAAAAGATATTGTCTACAATTTTGTTATTATGTTATATTCTAAAATAGAATAAAGCATCAATGGCAATAGCAATAAAAATTACTACTAAATATGGAGCTGTAACTTTGTATGCTTTCCACGCAAATTCTGGTGTTGGTGTTTTTATTAATTTATAATGATATATCAGCATAAGAGAACCCGAAATTGCAGCTACTGTTACATAAACTAATCCCAGTCCTAGAAAATATAGCGATATTGAAAAAGGTAACAATATTGCAGTATTAATAAAAATATATTTTGCAGTTTTTTCATTACCTATTAATACTGGTAACATAGGAACTTTAACACTCGCATATTCTTCTCTTGTTTTTATGGCTAAACACCAAAAATGCGGTGGCGTCCACATAAAGACTAACCATCCTACTAGAAAACCTAGCAAATCTATAGATCCTGTTGTTGTTGCCCAACCCGCCATAGATGCTGCACTTCCTGCAAAACCTCCTATTACTATGTTTGATGAATTGATTCTCTTCAACCATGCAGTATAAATAATTACATAAAAAAAAATACCAAGAGCAATCATTGCAGTAGCCATTGGATTAAGCGTGAACCAAGCTAATATCACAGAAATTGCACAAATAACTATTCCATAAATTAAAACATTCTTTGAAGATAATTTTCCCGAAGGAATAGGACGTTTTGAAGTTCTTTCCATAATTTTATCTATATCTCGATCATAGTAATGATTAAGTGCGCTAGATCCCATTGAAGCTAATGCTCCTGCTAATGTCAAAAAACCTAGCTGCCATAAACTTATATCCCATGGAATATTTGGAGTAGAATCAAATCTAGTAGCTCCTAATGCAGATGTTATGGCTGTTATTACTAATACTACTACAATCCTGGGTTTTGACACCTCTATGTATGATTTTAAATCCACGGGAATCTGAGAATTATTCGTACACGTTGGATTTAATTTCTTCGATATCTACAGTGATATTTTTCGAATTTGGCAAAGTGTTCAAAAGATTAAATATAGTATTGTTGTGAAAAGTTTACATATAAAGAATGACTGACTGGGACCTATTAACACCAGGAATAGGACTATCTTCTATAGGTATAGTTGGTATCTTTATTTCTCTTTCGGGACTTGCAAAAACTTTCATCGATGGAATGCATGCAGTTTCTCTCTTAACACTCCTAATAGGTCTTATTTTTTTAGCATCTGGATTATTTAAAGATGGTTTTCCAACTTCCAGAAAAGCTAAAGTTGCTGCATTTATCACTTTTGGTATTTTAATTATAACAGGATTAAGTGCTATGGCGATTTCTAGTGCTAACACTCCAAGTATTTTCATCTATCTAGGAATAATAATACTGATTACTGTGCTTGCTGCTGCAGTAATTATTGGATTGTATAAACAAAGTTCACGAATTAAGCTCTATCTTACTTCTTTTGGAGTCGTTGTAATTGCTGGTATTATAACATTTTCAATAATAGGATCTCAATCACCTGAAGCCATTGAACATGGTGCAATTGAATCTGATTCGAGTACTGATGCAACAGAACTATCTATCGATCCAGCAACATTAGAAAAAGTAAACATATTACCAGGTTCTGCCGCCCAAGGAAATCCTGATTATGAGCCTGATCACTTAATTGTTTCAGACGCACCGGGAATTGTTTGGTTAAATATTGATAATGTTCCACATACCGTAACAAGTCTTGCCGACGATGGCCAAACCTTCGATTCGTCTATTATTTCTCCTGCTGGTAATTATACCTTAATATTGTCAGATTTACCTGAAAAAAATTATGAATATTTCTGTACTCTTCATCCGTACATGAAAGCATCTTTTGCGTCCGAATAACTTATTTTTCAATATAAACATAAATAATTATTATATGATTCATTATATACTCCTGCTTGATAATCTTTGATTCTTGGTTAGTTGAAAAACTTAGGAAATCTTCCAATAATGCCTTTCCAAATGAATTGTTTGCTTTTTTATTAGGACGTAAAAAAAAGGATGTATATGTTATTAAAGATATTCTTAATATTAAAAATTATCAAAGATCGCCTAGTTTTTTTAATGTTGATGATGATATATTATTAAAATATTATAATTATGACAATCCCAATCTTGATATTGTTTCTATTTTTCATTCTCATCATGATTCTCCACATCCGTCTAAAACAGATGAAAAATATATGCTAATAAATCCAGTTGTTTGGATAATATATTCGATCTCAAAGGATAAATTTTGTGCATACTTGCATGATTCAGAGAAGATAATTGAAGTACCAATAAAATTTACTAAGGTTTGATTCTGTCTGGATCTCTTGGATACAAAACAACTTCTCTAACATTTTGTGATCCAGATAGTGACATAATTAAACGATCTAATCCTAAACCACAACCTGAATGCGGTGGCATTCCCCAATTATATACTTCTAAATGTTCTCTAAAATCATTTGGATCCAATCCTTGTTCCATCAACCTTTTTCTAATTTTCTTGGGATTATGTTGTCTTCTTCCTCCTGATATTAATTCAAGAAAGCCTATTTGTAAATCAAATGATTCAGACAATTCTGGTTCATTTTCTTTTTCATGAATATAAAACGGCTTTAACTTTAGAGGCCAATCAGTTATAAAATAAAATCCTGGGTAGATTGAACCTAACTTTCGTAGTGCTAAATCAGACAAATCATCTCCAAATTCAATTTTTTCATCCAAATTATTCAATTCTTTGATACATTGTGAATATGTTAAACGTTCAAATTTTTTAGAAAGATTTGTATCATTAATTATTTTACTCTTATGTGTATCTATAATATTCGATTTTCTAATTTCATTTATAATGTTTTTTATAACTTCTTCCATGATGTTCATTATATCTTGATAATCTAGAAACGCGGCTTCAATATCTACACTATAAAATTCAGTTAAATGTCTAATTGTATTAGAATTCTCGGCTCTGAAATATGGTGCAATTTCAAAAACTCTATCCAATGCTAGAATTAATTCTTCTTTATATAATTGTGGGCTTTGAGCCAAGTATGCTTTTGTTTTAAAATATTTGAAATCAAATAAATCTGCTCCACCTTCACTTGCACTTCCTATAATTTTAGGTGTATTTACTTCTATGAATTTTTTTTCTCTAAGATTTTCTCTTATTTTTTCGAGAACTAGAGATCTCAAAATGAATAACTTTGAAGTATTTGAATTTCTTAGATCTAGGGCCCTAGAATTCAATCTTTTATCTATGGATGATTCAATTCGTCCAGTTGGATCAATCGGTAAAGGATGAATTGCATTTAATGAATTAATTATTTTTTTTAATTCTACTTCAATTTTCATATTTTTTGCTCTGCTTTTTTTTACTTCTCCATTTATTATTATTGCACTTTGTCTGGGTATATTTTTTGCATCTGGAAATTCATTAGGATCTGCGGTTACTTGCACAGGTCCATAAACATCCTTAACTATTAAGAATATAATTTTTCCAATATCTCGTATATCTTCTAACCAGCCTGCTATATTTACACTTTTTCCTATTAAATCTTCATTTAGATCGATTGAATAGTGAGTTCTATGAATATCGACTGTTAAATCTTCTTTATTCATCATTCTTCAAAATCTATTAATAATTCAATATTTTTAATCTCTTTTGCAATATTTTGAATCTTATTTGTATTAATCTCATGAATGTTTACGTTTTTGCTCTGCTTTTTTCTGTTTATAATTATTTTAGTTAGTTTATTGTCATCAGGTAACCATACTAAATTCATGGTACTAATTTTCAACGGGTACATTAGATTTTCAATAAATCTTTTTTCCGTAGCTCCATTTTCTATAAACCAAATATCACCTGGAAATTCTTTTTTTATATCCTTAATAATTTCATTGTTCATTCTAATTGCTGTAATATCTGAATTTGGCATAATTAGAACGGTATCATCTTCGATTCTATGTGCAGCAACTAATGTAAGTTGTTTAATATCATTATTTTTTTCTTCTATTTTTGTTAATTTTATAGATGCATCTACATCTCCTTGGGAAATATGCCCAGATTTTAATTTAGATTCACATTTTGAACATAACACACCAGTTTTTGCATCAAACACACATATAGGTGTCTTCAAGTTTCAATCACGATATTTGTTATTTTTTTCTAATATATATAGCTAGAATTATTTCCTAATTTTTATAAAATCTATAAATATTATATTTGAGATTATAAAACCGTTAAAAACTGAGTAAAGATTTTTTAGTTATAAAAAATTTGAATGTATCATATTTTTTACAAGATAAAACCATACATGCATTGAAAGATATTGATTTAACATTAAAGAAAGGTGAATCAATTGGGTTTGCGGGAGAATCTGGTTGTGGAAAAACGACTTTAGCATCCGCAATAATGAGAACTATATCGCCACCTGGCAGATTACTAAACGGAAAAATAATACTTGATGATGAAATTATTACAGAATTATCTGATGATTTATTTAATTCAAAGATTAGATGGAAAAAAATTTCTATGATTTTTCAGGGAGCCATGAATTCATTGGATCCCGTTTACACAATAAAAAATCAAATTTATACTTTATTAAAAGATAAAACTAAAAATATTGATGTTAAAAAAATAATAAATACAATCGAAAGTGTGGGATTAAATTCTTCGATTCTAAATAAATTTCCACATGAACTTAGCGGTGGGATGAAACAACGTGTAATTATTGCAATGTCTTTGTTGCTAAATCCCGAAATAATTATTGCGGATGAACCTACTACTGCACTTGATGTGTTAGTACAGGCACAAATAATTAATCTTTTACAAAAACTTAAACAGGAACAAAATATCAGCATTTTATTAATAACTCATGATATAGCCTTGATATCTGAATTGGTTGATAAAATATGTATCATGTATTCGGGCCAAATAATAGAATTTAGAGAAGTAAAAGACATAATAAATAATCCCAAACATCCTTATACTCAAATGTTGATTTCTTCTATTCCTATGATTAATAATACAAGTAACATCCGAGACGATGTTCAAATATATGATAATAAAATTTCCCTTCCTTCAAATTTTATTGGTTGTCAATTTATTAAAAATTGTCAACATGCTATGGATGTCTGTAACAAAGAGCCTCCAAAAATTAAAACTGACAATGGATATGTAAAATGTTGGTTATAC
>JBNAIF010000018.1:0-9401 GCA_050043595.1 Nitrososphaeraceae archaeon
GGATAATTCTGAGTTTGATTTTCTTGATGATGGAATGTCTATCAAGATATTTGGTCCTGATGTGCAATTTATTAATAAAAAACAACCTGCCTTGCCAATTCTCCACAAACATTCAGCTACAAGAAACATGTTACAAATAGAAGAAACTGAAGAAGAAGAATCTATTTCTAAATCATATTCAGCGTCACATACTATTAATGGACACTCTATTGTTTTACAATTAAAATATGGAAATGTAAAATTTTTCTTATCAGGAGACATAAACCATGAATCAGAAATAAAATTAAATGATCTGGTTAAACAAAAGAAGATAGACATCAATTCAGAGATATTAAAAGTCCCTCATCATGGATCATCTGATTTTGATGCAGAGTTTTTGAGCAATGTAAGACCTGTAATATCAATAATATCTTCAGGTGACGAAAGTATTATGAAAGAACACATACATCCGCGTGCGAATTTAGTTGGTGCCTTAGGAAGATATTCTAGAACAAAATCGCCTCTTATTTTTATAACTGAATTAGCTGCTTTTTTTAAGAAAATAGGATATACTTCTCATCCAAAAGAAGAAAAAAAGAAGTTTTTTGCTTTTGAAAGAACACAATTTGGTATTGTTCATATAAAAACAAATGGAACAAGAGTATTAGTCTTTACACATAGTGGAAAAATTAACTTGAAGGAAGCTTATGCATTCAGTGTTAATAAAAATGGAAGAATAAAACCTCAGCAAGTTATCAAGAAATAAAAAATATTTAAATAATTTTTATTTTGAATATTTTAAATAATTTATTTATAATTTTTTTAATGTCTAATATAGTATCAAAAATAAAAAATAGACAATGTTTCCATATTAATTTAGATAATGTAAAAAATGTTTTCCAAATCACATCCCAATTATAAAAATCTAAATTAAGTATTTTGCTATCAAAAAGATATTGAATATTATCATGTTTCTTATTTTTAAAAATTATTTTTACTATTCGTTAAGTAAAAATATAAAATAGAAAAAAAATATCAGTAATATTCATTTAGTCTCTATAATTCATATTGAATAACAGTATTATTTTACAGACAATATGGCTATTAAGATAAGCAGTAAAATCTATGGATGGAAACGTTCTGGAAATGATATGGAAATTAAGTCTGAAAAAATAGAACATCTGCTTTTGTTGTAATGTATTTTCTTTATCTATATTTTCTTGGACTGAGTAAGAAATACATCTAAGGCATTAATAATATTTCAAAATGAGAAAAGTCATGTATTGATATAGAATTGGATACAACCATTGGGTTCATTTCAAATCTATAACAAACAAAGAAGAATTTCTGCGTGCATAATTGATGAAACTGTAATACAAATTAGAAATCAAAATTTTTGGTTATGGATTTGGGTTGAACAAGTACATAAATCGGTGCTTGGAATTCACATATCAAGAGAAAGAAACATGTTTGTTGCTGAACAATTTATTAAAGATCTAGTTGAAAAGTATGGAAAACATGTTGTGTACACAGATTGAGGAACATGGTACTCACAAGCATGTAAGTTTCTAGATTTAAAACACAGTTTCCATTCATCTATTGAGAAAAGTTTGATTGGAAGAGTAATACAGTATTATTTTAAAAAAAAGAACTGAAAGCTTTGATGATTATTATCCATGTATTAATAATAATTGTGATCTAGTACACATATACAATTGAATTAAACTATTCATATATTTTTACAATGATAGAATCAAAAATACTAACTCAATACAAGATAATGAATTTACCTTGAGTTACCAGAATTGATGGATCTAATTATACAAAAATAGATAATGAAGAATCGAAAAAGTTGTAAAATTTAGAGTTATGTCAACTCGGTTTATCTCCAAAGGATCATTTATTTTTTATTTGTCTATTTTAGTATCATTATTTTTTTGCTGTTAATCTGCTTGTATACACTGAACAGAATCTTTTGTTGCTAGACATCCATATTTACATATTTGTGACTCACCATTATCTGCAGTACATTTTACTTCGTTAGTATCTTGAATGATTTTGAAATCAGTTACTTCATTTTCATCTACACCATATTTTTGTACAATTTTATTCATATCTACTTCTTTCATCTTTAACTCAGATTCAGAAAATACATCCAGAAATGGTGTTGCTATCATTATTGCTAATGCAAGTAAAAATAAGGATGTAAGTATTTTATTGTTCATCGACTATTATAAATAGTTGCGATATAAAAGATTTTTTCGGATATAAATTTGTATAGTTATAGTTTTATTTTTTAGGCTAGATATTTAGATTGAATAGAATTACCAATATAGACTTGGATCAGTAATGGTTGCAACAATGAATCTAATGGAGGCAAATAAGTGATACAACCATTACTGAATGGTGATAGAGTGTCTTTGACACTCAATATATTGTCAATATGCAAAATAATAAAGATTGTAGAACATTGTTAATCTTGAAAAGTTAAATGCATTGCTGATTGCTGTTTTTTGATTATTTAACAGTAATGGTTATTGTGTATATTTTATACATAATAACCACTACCGAATGAAAACAATACTTTCAAGTAATTTGTATCATTTTAAACAATATAAAGTTTGTAGAGTATTCGTCGAATGTCCTAGAAAATAATAACAAATGTATACGTAATGATTACAAGAATCATAAAAAGAAGGGATTGTCATAGGGTGAGAAATATAATATAAAATTTAATAACAGAATGATATCTAAAATTGGTATAAAATATTTAAAGAATAAATAAAATGCGGATTAAAAATAGTATGGGACTATATGATATGCTTAAACATACAACCAGTACTAGTACATATCTAATAACATGATATAATACTAGGTTAACTAAATAAAATTTATAGAACATTCATAGAACAAAATTATCTTTTTGATTTCATTATATGTATTAATCAACTCTTCATTTATCATAGTCATTGATTTCTTATATTATAAATCATAATATATCAATGTATTACTTTTTCGATTTTTCTTAATTAAAATTGGTATAAATTAGTTTATTGAATATTTATTTTCTTATATACTTAAAAATTAAGATAAAATATATTAAGATTAGTTTAACGATACAAAGATTCTTATCTTTATTACAAGAATTAAAAATATTTGAAGATTCCAAAAAATACGGTAAAATATCTCATAGCGATAGGATTAATTATAGTTATTTTAGGAATAATTTTTACACTACAAAGTAAATCTCTTGTTGGACCATCTTCTTCCTTCATGTATCAAAATCCAGAATGGACAGTAAATGGTTTTTTTATTATTTCTATAGGAGTTATAATTAGTATATTTGGTGTTGTATTATCACAAATTCAAACTAAAAAGTTATAATACATTTTTAAAATTATTTTTTCATTATCTTAACCATAATAGTTATCGTTAATTTTTTATCAGTTTAATAATCAAATGACCTTTACAAAGTTATATATCAATTATTTCTTTTAAATTTTGAATGTCAACAATTTAAAAATGCATATATCATATTTACATTTTCTTTTTATCAAAAATAGTACTTTATTCGTAAAAAAATTCAATTTGTTTCTTTTTTGTTTTTTTCCTCATAATTTTTCTTAATTTTCTTTTTATTATTATTGCTAGAAATTTTATCTTTATCTATTAATTGGAAGGTATAAAAATAAAAATTTATGAAATAAATAGCAACTGAAGATTTTTGAACATAATTTTGTATCTCTAATGAATACATTAATTTATAAATTATAGATAGGAAAAGAAATAACATATAAAGTTGATTTCCAAGGATATTTACATCATTTTGTAATTTTTCTTTTTGATTTTCTAAATCTTTTAATATATTACTCATACTAGAATATTTTTCCATATCATTAGCAAATTTTTCTAAAGAATTTTGATCATTATATTTTTCAGCTATTATAGTAATTTTACTAAATAGAGATATAATATTTATAAATTGATCTTCTGTAATTCCTGATCCTTTCAAATGTTCAAAAAATTTAGAAATATTTGGTTGTGATAATATAATCTTTCTTTTAGATTCAATTTTTTTATTTAAAAAATCTAATTCGTTCTTTAATTCTATGATTTTATTATTATAGTAAATTTCGTCACAAAATTTATTAAAGTTTTTAAAAAAGTTATCTTTCAGTTCATCATGCTCAATATTATATTCTTTAGAAAGTTCTTTAAATTTATGTGTTAATTCACTTAATTCAGGTAGACCAAATCCCATATTTTTTAATTCTGAAATTTTTACGAGTTTTAATTTATTTGATTCTAATTTCTTTTCATATTTACTACATTCCATTTCTAAATATTTAATTTTATTTTTAAATCCATTTATTTGGTTTTTCATGTTAGAAGATCTAAATTCGTAATCTTTGAAAGATGAAAATTGGCATAAAATTTCTATTGGATTATAATTTAAACGTGTAAAGATTCTTATAACATCTAGCAATGATTCAAGATTTTCAAATGGAATTCCAAAATTTTCAAATTCCTTCTTAAAAACTTTAAAGATGTTAAAATCTTCCTTTTCTTTTTCTATCCTAGTTTGAAGTTCTTTGTACATAAATTCTAAATTTTTGTAATCTTTTCTTTTTTTCGCTATATCAAAATCGATAATTGAATTATAAAGAGCTAGTTTATTTTTTTGATGAATTTTTTTATCGATGTATCTTTCTAGTTCAGTGAATGATGATATGTCTTCTCTTGATATGATTTGTTGGAAAATTTCCACTAATTGAGATGGTTGAATTTTATTGTCTTTACATTTTTTATAAAGATCATTTGTAAATAGATAGAGATTATTCTCATCAATACCGAGATTTTTACAAATGTTGTGTTGTCTGAGAGATTTAGAAAGTTCTAATGGTGAAATGTCAGACTTTCGAAAAAATATTCCTAATTTTCTAAGTGCATCTGCATCGAATAATCCAATATTGGTTTTCCATTCTTTAATAATTTTAGATACAGAACCTCCGCCTATTCCAGTTTCAGATGCTATAACATCTCGAGGTTTCCCCATTAACCAACCCTGAATTACAGATGATTCATCATCTGGTAATATTCTTGAACCCATGGTTTCTTATTTTCAAAAAGTTTGAATATAAATATTGCGATTATCAGATCAAATAAATTGTAATCGTCATTTCGCCGTCAATCCGTCAAAAGAATTAGTCATTTCGTAAATATTTCGGTCAAAATGCAAAATAGACAGTATATATTAGATAGAAAAACAAGAGAAATAAAAACTAATTTTTATAATTTTGGAATTTAATACATATAATAAATAAAACAAAGTAGATTTGATAAGAAAGTTAATAAAATTACTTAATGTCATACTAGTTAAAAGATTTAGTTAACCAAAAAAACCAAAAGAAATAGTAAAAATAATTTTTTATTAATGAAAATTAATGGTAGGAAAAAAATATGGATATGGTATATATTTCAAAAATTATTTTAGATGCACTTGAAAAAATGTCATTATATTTTCAAGACTATGCGAAGGCTAAGAAATATACCTATCCATTCAGATCCGCCTTTTGCTTTAGAAATTTATGGTGGTTAGGAAAATGGAAAAACTACTTTAATGAAATATTTAAAAAACAATCTACTTATTGCAAATGAAAAATCAGACCTTGATTTGAATTTAATAAGATAAAAAAATAAAAGAAATTCGTAGATATCTAATTAAATTTGAGATAAAATTTTCAGAATACTCAATCTAAGATCGTTGCTTAGATTTCCAATAGGTTCAAATGTAATTACATTATTACTTCTTTCAGCAAATAAAAGGCTAAATTGATCTGATTTATTGTGAATGGAAGTGATTTTTCTTTCCATGTTATGTATAGATTAAAAAAGGTTTTTCGATTTTTGAATCACTTTTTTGATATTTTATGACTAGATTTTTTGATTTAGGTTATTCTTTGAATTATTAGAATTCTTTAATTTGATAATATTATTTGATATTTCTATCATCAATTCATTATAATCCGATTCAGAGATTTCCCCTTTATTATAATCGCGTATAATACTATATCTAACAGCTCGTAGATATTCTAAGGCTTCGTCTATATCATTAGAGATAGACTTGTATGCATAGTCCATTAATTTTCTTCTTTTGCGAAGATTATTTTTTCTCTGTAAAAATGATTCATACTTCTTATAGATCCATCTAAAAAATGGAATTCCAGCTAGGAAAACGAGTGGAATTAAAACTAGATTGATATAATCGGTGATCTTACTTCCTTCTTTAAAATGCGCAGATAATACAGTATCGGATTTTTCGAGTTTAAAAGTAATTGGCGTATCTTGTTTATATGAAAAAAAACCAATAAACCAAGATGACAACTCGTCAATGATATCCATAGAATCTATTTGATGACCAAGATAATCGGATCCCCAATAGTTAAAATCATATCCAATAGGAGAATATGGAGTACATAATAATTCGGTATTGAGAGGATATCTTATGTATTTAGTTGAAGAAAAATTTAATTTTGTTTCTGTTCCGATTATTTTACATTCAATATATCCGGAATTAGGTGGTTGAATGTCAAAAGTAATGCCTACTAGTAATTCAGGGTATTTATTATTTATAACGGAAATTATATTTGAAGCTGTATTTGTAACATATACTTCAGCAGTATTTTCATTAATATCTATAAAACTTGCAACATTGGGAAAATTAATTGAAGGTGGTAATCGTGAATGTTTTTTATTGTCTACGTTTGGATTAACGTCAATATTGTTAATATTTTTAAAATGATTATTACTATTATTGATAACTGAAACTGTTTCATCGCCTATATTGGATACATAAATAATTCCTTGATCATTTACTGTTATGCCTGTAGGTTTATTCCCAGTAGGAATTTTATCTAAAATCTCATTAGATTCACCATCTAGAACATAAATATTATTTGATTTTAAATTTGAGATATAAGTATTGTTAGAAACTTCATCTATTGCAAGACCTACCGGAGAATTTCCAACTGAAATAGTATCTAGAATGGAAAAAGTAGTTCTATTGATTATTGTTACAGTATTATTATCTAGATTTGTTACATATATCTTATTATTTTTTTGATTTATACCTATATCATATGGTTTATCTCCTACATGAACAGTTTTATTATTTTGTGGATTAATAATTGAAAATCTAGTGATCGTATTTTTATCTATATTGGTAACATAAAAATACCCATTTAAAGAATCTATTTTTATATTTACTGGAGTAAAAATGTTATCAATACTTGATATTAATCTATTTGTTGAACCATCTACAACTGAAATGGAATTCGAATTTGGATGAGTAATATAAATCATATTTGTTAGTAAATTTTTATCTATATCATATGGACTATGGTCAAGATATATAGTATCAGTTTTACCTTGTTCTAACTCAATTATAGATAAAGTGTTAGAATATTGATTTACTGTATATACTATATTTCGATCTTGATCTACAAATATACCTACTGGAAAATTATGAACTTTTATACCTGCAGTATTGATTCTAATATTTTCTAGCGATTGAGAAACATCATTGTTTTTTATAGTTTTTTGCAATGAGGTGGTTTCATTTTTTAATTCTGTTTCAAAAGTATTCGATTCAACTACAAAATAATAAAGAAAAAAAAATATTAAAAAAAATGAAAAAATGATTACAATTATTTTTTTATTTTCATCTCTTGTTATATTATATAACATGATAATTTTATTTGAAATAAAAAATTAATTCAAAGATAAATACATATTACTTTTAGTCATCGTCATCATCTCTACTTATTTCATCAAAAGCTTCAAGTAACTGTTTAATTTCTAAAGGATCGTTGTTATTATATTCAGTTTTGGAAATTTCTTCTCCATAGACGTTCTCAATAAAATATCCAGCAAAATTGAGGACTGGTGAAGTTAATAAAAATAATATTACGCCAAAAAATAATGCGTATTTTTTATTATCAGGTGAATTTTGATTATAGGAGATTGTTTTTAATTTATGTGATTGAAATAGTTTCTTATGATTCATAACATAATAGCCAAAAGGAATTATTTAAAAGATTTTATCAAGATTTTTCTGTGACGATAATTGAAAAAATTGAAAAAAATTGAAAAATTTTTCGATGTCTAAAAAAATTGAGTATAACAAAACAGTATCAGAAAGTGGAGTTAAATAATAAGCCTATTTCATAGAAATATATGTCCCTTCAAATAGAGATTCATGAGGTAATATCCCATCTATAACTACATCGATATAATCACTTCTAAGATCATCAATTGTTATTTCCCTAGAATATTCATTTTCCAGAGAAAATTTCATCTTCGCATATTTTTCCTTAAACTTCTCATCATTTGTTAAACTTTCATAAAGATATTTTATTTTGGATACTTCTGTTTTAAAACCTGTTTCAAGAGTAGTTTTATTTCCATTTAATATTACAATTTCTTTATTTTTATTGTATTCAACAAATTTGTACAAGGTATATATGAGATCAATAATAAATTTCATCTTATTATCTTCACACTTACCTTGCTGTCCAAGTTCTTCGGCTACATTTTTTCCTTCGATATAATTTAAGATGCGTCTTATATAATAAATAGGATCATCAAAATTATCCAAGAAAGGATCATGTTTAAAATTGTCTGTATAGCATTTCATAATTAACAAACATATTTGTTCTCTTAATGTCCTTAAATCATCTTGAAATTCTCGTCGTAGATGGATTTGATAAAATTTGTTTTCCTTCTCAAATGATCGTCTATTTTCTCTTTGAATAATAAAATTTGATAAATAACTTACAAAGAAAGGAATTAAAATCAATCCTGCTAGTCCACCTGCTAGAAATAAAAAAATACTTTGATCTGCCATATTATTCTCTGAAAATATTATGTTAGATAATGAACCACCTCCAAAGAATGAAGCTATTTTAAAAAATACACCTCCTTTTGATGTAACAGATTTTCCATGCTCTTCTAATTCCTTTGCGTACTCGTAAGTTGCATTTCTATTGGTTTCTAAAGATTTTACATATTTGATGTAAATATCTCTCTTAATTCCGGTCTTCCTCAAATATGAACTTAACAATGGTAATAAATTTCGTATAAATAGTCCATGGATATCATCGGTTTCGTATGAACCGAGCTCACTTTTGAATGCATCTAAAAAATATGAGCCTTTTTCATTTTGTTTTGTATCTTCAGCTATAGTTAATGTTAATCCCCACGCCAAATTCAATATTGTTTCAATTGAATATGGAGGTCCTTCTAATCGATTTGGAGATAATAAATGATAGGAGAGATCTTGTTTATGTTTTAGATTTGAGGCCATATCAGGTATGAATTAAATCATTAATAATAATTTATTAATTTATTTATCAATACTTTTT
>JBNAIF010000019.1:0-7722 GCA_050043595.1 Nitrososphaeraceae archaeon
ATGCCAATACCAAAAATAATTTCATACAGGATGTTTTGAAATGTCTCTTTCAACCACCGATAATATATGTCGTATGGCCTGATACTACTCCCGGTACTCCCAGTACTGCAGATATCTTATTTTCATTTAGTACCAATAATGGTAAGTCATTCAGCCCACCAGATACCATTAGTGATAAACAAGGAGAATCCTTAAGTCCACAGATAGCAGCCAAAGGATATAGCGTCTTCGTGGTATGGTCGGGCAGTACTCCTGTCACCACTGATATCTTATTTTCATTTAGTACCAATAACGGCAAGTCATTCAGCCCACCAGATAACATCAGTGATAGTGCACTTGCCTCCATTTTCCCACAGATAGCCATCATAGGATATAACGTCTACTTGGTGTGGGAAGATAGGATTGCCGGCAACAATGATATCTTCATTTCATTTAGTAACAATAACGGCGTATCTTTCAGCCAACCAGATAACATTAGTGATAACATAGGCGTATCAGGTCGACCACAGATAGCAGCCGAAGGAGATAACGTCTACTCGGTGTGGGAAGATAATACTCCAAGTAACCCTGGTATCTTATTTTCATTTAGTACTGATAATGGTGAGTCATTCAGCCAACCAAATGATATTAGTGATAACATAGGTCCTTCTCTTAATCCACAGATGGCGGTGAAAGGAGATAATGTATATGTAGTTTGGCGGGATATGGTTCAAGGCAATAATGATATCTTCATTTCATTTAGTACCAATAATGGCGTATCTTTCAGCCAACCAGATAACATCAGCAATAGTACAGGTAATTCTAATAATCCAAAGATATCAGTATGGTAACTTGTAATATTTCTCATCATAAAATAAAATGATGATAATCCAGTTATTTTTTCTCTTTTTCTTATATTTTTTGTTTAGTTTATTTTAGTGAAAAATCTTATTAATTTCGATTTAAAATGTTGATTGAATTTATTAATAAATGAAATGAATATTTATGTCTCATTAAATCAAATATTAGATATGTCTAACACAAGTACTTCATAATTACTACTCCATAAACATGAATATACTAGAACATATATTAAAGATTAAGACTGGTATACTGGTAGATGTATTGAATTATCCGTTGCTAAAAGTAAAGGTAAAACAATAGAAGAATTAAAAAAAATATGATAGAAGCAATTGAGTTAGTAATTGAAGCAACGAAAAAAGAGACAGAAAGAGAAAGAAATAAAAACAAAATGACTATTGAAATATCAGTTTAATATTGTCTGTAAGACATTACAGTTTTAAAGAAATTGTAAAATTTATTGATAAAAATAGATTTTATCTTCAAAGACAAAAAAGTCATTTCTATATAGAAACACAGATGGTAGAACTACTGTAGTTCCAAGACATAATATGATTGCGATAAGAACATTAAAATCAATACCTACTCAAGTACAACTTGATGAAAATGAGTTTACTGAATTTTGTAGTTAATAATTAATGTGTATAAAACTTAATAAAATATTAAATAACAAAACACAGTTTTATGTTATTGAAATCTTAGATTCATGTGAAATTTCTCACAATTCCCACCAAAATGTTTTTATTTTAATTCTTTGTTCCTTTTTTAAAGTGTTCCTATCAATAATTATGTTGTTCTGATACATCCGCCATGTTCATTTGCTGTATCTTAGTTCTTCTATTGCTTTTCTGTAGTACTGCCACTGGTTTGTGATAATGTTTCTTGTCCAAAGTATTTTTCATTAATTTCCTGATACTTTTCTTCTGAAATGTAATTATATATCGAATCTAGAAACATAGTACATAGAATTATGATATTCCGAACACTTTAAGCTTTATCTATTCAAGAATCTAGACATGATGATGAAAAGATATGACATAGTGTGAGGTATTTGGATTAGAACCAATTCCATAACATCAAATTTTCTTTCATTCAGAAATGACCAATTTAAGGAAATAAAAAACAAATAAAAAACTTTAAGCAGTTTATTCTGAAATGATATATATAGGTTCCATAATTAGAATAATGGTAGATTTCGTTTATGTCACAAGAAATAGCATTGCCTTTGTGGATCAGGTTAACTCAAATAGGAATAGGTAGTTTGGTGATTATTCTGTCAATTCTAGCAGTTGTTATACCACAAATTGGTCCATTTATGGCCATTTCACTTGTTGCTATTACCTTGTCTATAGTGGGTATTGAAAGTATTATCACAGGCCTTGCTACGTCTTTAACGAAAAAATCACGCATTATCAGTATAGCACTTGGACTAATTATTCTTGGATTTGGAATATTTACAATATCAAATCCAGAAGCCAGTGTCAAATTTATGATTTTCATTATTGGTATAGCTCTTTTGATCAATGGTGGTCTAGGAATAATAAATAGTCGATCTACGAACCAAAGAAATAAAAATAGAAAATTTCAATTGTTTGCCGGTATTATTTCAATTCTATTAGGAATATTTGTTATTGCATCTCCCGAAATAGGATTCGCAATATTAGTTGTAGTTATAGCAATTGCTCTAATAATTCAGGGATTACAGCTCATAATAGGTGGAATACGGGGTAAACGTATGGGCATTTTCAATAAATAATTTTTATGCATTAAAAACAAGTAAAGAATAATGATTATATAGATAACATAATAAGTGAATACAAAACGGAAAAATTATTCTTTTAAAGATATAAATTCAACAAGATTTAAATTGATTATAAGAATGCCTAAAGGTAGATTATTTTAAATGAGTTCTATTCTTCTTAATGCATCTAATCTGGCGAAGAAAGGAAGTTGGTTTATTGTTGATAATTCTTTCAGTAAAAGTCAAAATAAAGACGGTCGTTATGTGCTTTTCAGAGGTGTAAACTTCGCATCTAGAAGTAAATTACCTCCATACACTCCATTGGCGCCATTAGATTATAAAACTATTTCACTTTCAGAATTGAAAAAAGAGATAGAATCTTCCACTAAACAACTAGATTTGTTGAAAGAATCTGGGTTTAATATAGTTAGATTATTAGTTTTATGGAAAGCGTTGGAACCCGAACCTAACAATGACCTTGAAAACCTTATGCCTCAAGGAATAGAATATTTGTCTCTTCTTAAGGAAATTATTAAGGAACTTTATTCAAGAGGAATTATGATACTTCTTGATTTTCATCAAGATATAGCCCATGAGATTCTTGGAGGTGATGGTTTTCCAGACTGGGCATTAGCAATTGACAAAGAAACACCACTACCAGAAATACCAGTACGAGATAATAAACGATGGCAGACTTATTATCAGCTAAATAAACTAGTTAGAAAAACTCTAAAATCATTTTATTTGAATAAA
The DNA here is from genome assembly GCA_050043595.1 of Nitrososphaeraceae archaeon. Taxonomy (GTDB): domain Archaea; phylum Thermoproteota; class Nitrososphaeria; order Nitrososphaerales; family Nitrososphaeraceae; genus TH1177. The sequence continues at coordinate 3,335 of JBNAIF010000019.1, forward strand.
CTTACAAACGAAAATGTAGGTTTGGAAGATTATCCAGTAAGAACACATCTAGAAAAAACAATAGGGCAGACCATTAAATTTTTTAAATCCTTAGAAAACGAGAATGAAAAATGCTTTTCTCCGATAGTAGGTGTAGATCCATTTAATGAACCACATCCAGTAGGATTAGACAAAATATCATTTGAGTCGGAGTTACTGAAAGAGTATTATTTGAATGTAAATAGAGAAATCAGAAGATTTGATGATAAGATTTTTTTATTTATACAACCTAGAGTAGATTGGAATATATTTTCATCTGAGGCTATTGATGAACCAGATACTTTAGAGAAAAAATTATCAAAATTTGACTTGCGAAGGTTTTTAAAAATTGGGGACATATCATTCATAAAAACCCCATTGGATAAAAATATCACACAACGAAGTTTAATGGAATTACCAAAAAATATAACCACGTATTTACCTAAAGATCTTCCATCAGAGATAACGGATCGGGGTGTATTTTCTTTTCATTTTTACGATGCGCGTTCAATAATGAACGCTATTTTGAAAATTCCAGATAATATTTCTATCTATCGAAGTGAATGGCCAAATCTGTTTAGAAACTTGGTACGTTCTGCAAACGATCGCGATCTTATACCATTTTTAACAGAGTTTGGAGGAACTCATGAGTCTGAAAGGGTTAGAGAATATATTGATGTTGCTTATAACCAATTAGAGTCAGTATTCTTAAACTCTACATATTGGAATTATGATTTGTACAATACCAAAGACAAACATGACAACTGGAACCTTGAAAACTTTTCTATTCTTGGCCCAGATAAAATACCGCGTCATCTAGATGTGATATCAAGACCATATCCTATGTTAAGCTCAGCCAAACCATCTCTTTTGTATTTTGATACCTCTTCAAAATATACAGTGATTATTCTAGAAGGTGATGTTGTCGATGAACCTAGTATAATATTCATTCCGGCTCATATTCACTATCCATCTGGATTTTCCATTTGGGCTACTAGTGATAAAATAGAGTGGAATGATAAAGAAAACTTGTTGTACTGGTTTCCGGAAAAGGGATACAAGCATAATCAAATAATTATAACTACTACTAAAAAAGATGATTATGAATTAGAACAAAAAAATCTTCCAAAAGCTTCAAGAGATGTGGATCTCTTAAGCAAAACTAAATTCATCACAACATTCCATAGATAATAATCAAATTTTAGTCTGAATATTCCTTCCATTTTCCAATAGTTTTTTTCTTACTTCTTCTTCTCTTCTCTTAAATTCTTCCTCTTGATTCTTAATTTCCTTTAACTGTTCTAGATATTCTCTTTCGATAATAGGAGTTTGTTCCATTGTTTCATTGTATCCATCATTTATCAACTTTGTTATTGTTCTTAAAGAGAAATCGAAAATTTTGTTTGCTATTTCATGTGGATCGTTTTTTTTCTGAATTCTAGTTATAAAATCGACAGTTGCTTTCTCTTTGAGAAGATCATTGAACGTTATCTCTTTATTTTCTATCCATTGCATACTTCTGCATTTTTGTCCCAACAAAATTTCGATCAGGTCTCGAGAAATACCATTTTTTTCTGCGAGATTGATAAAATACCTAGATAGAGAAACATAATCTGATATTAATAATGCTATTAATTCGTCAAATTCAGTTTTATCATGGTATAGGAGATCATTTTTTCTATCTAAAATTCCATCCATGTCAAATGGTACCGAGTCATGATTGATAGGATGTAAATTCACAATACAAATTCTCAGAGAAGGAATATCTTGCTTTCTGACTCTATTCCAATAATTACCATGTAAAAATAAAACTTCCTTTAAAGGTGTATTTACGAGAATTCCACCATCCCAAAAATATTTTGTAATTTTTCTAATTTGAGATTTTTGAGATATCTGTTGAGATAGATTTGTTTTTGGCGAGTTGTTAATTGTTGTGATTCTCTCTTTTACTTCTAATTCTGTATAAGGAAAATTACCTGGATAAGAACTGCTTGCCATGACGAAATCTGATTTAATTCCCTCGTTATAATTTATAAAATATTCATGTTTCTCTTGGATATTAAATTTTGGATTCTTCCTAATGTATAGATATTTTGAATATCTAGTGCCATCTTCTTTTTCATAACTATCAAAAACAATTGGAATTCCTTCCTTAACATCTACACTTAACAAAATTAATCTTGGTTCATTATTATCAAAAGAGGTAGCTATTGGAAAATTTGCGAATTTTTCTATACTTTTCTTGAGTGGTTTGTTATCGCACTGAAATAACGAGTTCATCGGATCTAGAAATTTATAATCAAATTGTGGTTTTGGAGGTTTAAAGACATTTGGTACTCCAGTTAAAATAAACTCTTTGGTTGTATAATATCTTCTTGCTGATTCTGCAGATGATATTTTTTTATTAAATGAAGACATATAATCCCAACAATTGTAAAAGAAGGGATTTTTATCAATGCTTGATTCAGTAGCCAAGTAATTCCAAAAATCAATTAGCCATTCAGCTGAACCTTCAAAAGTTTTATTTTCCTTGAAATAACTTACCAGAATGGCAGCATTTATTGCTCCTATTGAAGTTCCAGCAATTATATGAAATAGAGGTTTATTTCGATTGAGCTTTTTATCTATTTTTATAAGCCATTCATATAATCCTTTGTATACACCTGCCTCATAAGCTCCTAAAGCACCTCCACCTTGAAATATCAATACCCTCTGAGAATTATCTTCTTTTTCCATATTTATGGAAGGAATTAGTACTAAATAGTATTAAAATGTAATTTGTTATTATAAAATATTATCATTTCAGCTCATTAACTCTATATCTCTCTGGTTTAATTCCTCTAATTACTATACTTATTCCAATGATCAGTAATCCCGCAGAAAGCAAAAGAACTAGTAACATCACGCCAAAATCGATTGGATTTGCAATTATAAAGCTAGATATAGTTACACAAAATATTCCTATAGCAATAGAAACAGCTTTACTTTTTTTTGAATCATAAATACTAATACTATGAATTATCCTAGCAATTCATGCAACTAGAATAGCTATAGCAGCTACAGTTACCAAAAACATGATAGTGAAAATCGGGAATTCCATAAGAAAAATTGATATTGCTACTACTGCAATACCTACCGCTATATTTGTTACCTTGGTAGAATTATTTTGCAATCTCCCTATTGCCCCAAAACCAATTCTTTCGATCCCTAAAATTAGTAATATCACTGAAAGCAAGATTATTATGGTAGCAATTCCTGCATTAGGAAGAATTAGAATAATAGTGGATAACAAGACAGAAATAGATCCTATTACTATCTGTAACATCCTCAACCAAGGAGGAGTTATTTCAGTTTGCATTATTACCTTTACAATATCTATTGAATAATTAGTGTATATTAATGTAGCCAAGCTAGAAGATTTACAAACTTATTCTGTTACTCAATTCAAATTAGATATCTTACAATTAAAATCCATTAATTTAAAACATATATTAAGAAATTTCAGATTATTTTTATACGTTCTCAAATATTTGACTAATATAAAAAATAATAAAATATTATGTAAACATAGAATCAATGCTCTAGGCATATTAATATTAATTTTAATAGATTATGGCTGGTTGTAAAATAATATTAATTTTTTCATATAGATATATAAATTAGACACATTTTAACTATTTATTATTTATTCCTTTGAACAAATACAATATGAATATGTTTAGTTTAAATAATTCCAAGTATGAAAAATATATTAAGTAAAGTTAATATATCTTTTTTAAATTCTATTTTTTCATATCAAAAACAGAATCAAGTCCTAGCAAATCTGATGAGATATCCTTTAGTGCATGGAAGTCAACTTTAATAATTACAGGAACTACATTGTTAATCCTTTTTTTACATACTTCCTTATCTCCTGCCATTCCTACAATTGCAAAACAATTCGAAGTGAATGATTCTCTTGCGTCTTGGGTAATGTCTGTTTACATGATCTCTGGTGCAGTAATGACGATACTAATAGGAAAATTTAGTGACATTTTTGGAGCTAAAAAAATGTTGATATTAATGATGAGTGCTTTTGCTATTACTACTGCCTTGGCTGGATTTGCTCAAGATATCGTTACATTGCTCATAATTAGAGCAATTCAAGGTATTGCAATAGCCAATTCTCCAATAGGATTGAAAGTAATTAGGGACCAATATCCAAAAGAAAAATTCTCAGTCGGGCAGGGCATATTAACTACAGCATATTCTGGTGGCATGGCTATTGGAGTAGTTTTAGGACCTGTTTTAGTGTCAGAATTAGGGTGGCAAACTATATTTTATATGTGTACTCCAATAGCATTTTTGTTGCTTTTTTTGGTCTGGAAAGG
>JBNAIF010000020.1:0-4251 GCA_050043595.1 Nitrososphaeraceae archaeon
GCAGACTTAACTTATGATTATATATTGAATGCGAAATACAGAAATAAATATTCTTTATTAACTAATTCGATAGCAGAAGAATTACCGTTTCGTTCAAACATATTTGATGTAGTCATTTCTTCATATTTATCTAAATATGTAGATACCTTACTGTTCGCTTCAGAAATATGGCGTATATTAAAAAATAAAGGATTAGTTATAATGCATGATTTTACTTATCCAGATAATAAATTGTTACAGACATCATGGCATTTTTATTTTTCTTTATTAAAAAAACTCGGGAAATTTTTAAAATCATGGGAATTCATATTTTCTAATTTAGATGCAGTAATAAAAAATAGCAAATGGACTGAAAATTTAATAGCAGATCTTAAAAAGAAAGGATTTCAATCCATCGATTGTAAATATTACACCTTGAAAACATCTGCAATAATATTAGCTCAAAAACCATGAAAAATAATACAGACCGTCTTAATGAATGGTTTGTACCAAAATTTGGTCCAACAAAATTTAGAGTATTCATTGGAATGTTATTTCTACCATATACAGGTATGTGTATTTCTTTTTCAATTATAGGATCTTTAATATCTGAAACAATATTTTGGGATAGAGTTTTAGCTATTTTTTTGATTTATTTTTTTGGATTAGGTATATCTGCACATGCATTAGATAATATTGGTTCAAAAATAAGGCCTTGGGGAAATTATTTTACCAAAAAAGAACTCAAATTCATGACAATATGTGGTATTTGTATATCTTATTCTATAGGATTGTATTATGTTGTTACTGTTGCTCCATTATTATTGATAATTGGAATTTTAGAAGGTTTTTTTTTATTTGCCTATAATTTAGAACTATTTAAAGGTTATTTTCACACAAATTTTTGGTTTGCTTTGTCATGGGGTAGTCTTCCATTATTGGCGGGATATATAATACAAACAAATTCAATATCTATTTTAGCTATTCTATGCGCAATAATTGTATTCATATTCTCTTATCTAGAAATAAGATTTTCAAGAGATTACAAAAAATTAAAGAAAACAACCGAGATCAAATATCTTAAAAGGTCTAGAAAATTAGAATCTTATCTTAAATTACTCAGCCTTAGTATAATTATATTCAGCGTTTTATTTTTATTTTTTAGATTATTTTTAGATATTACTTAAATTTTAAATCTGCGTAAGTATTTTATGTATGTTGGATTAAAACCAAAAAATAAATATTTTATCACTTTTAATGAACTCGTAGAATTTGAGAAAAAAAATAAAATTAATTTAACTATATCTGAAAAAATTCTTCTAACAAATTTAGGAATAACCGAACAAATTCTGCAAATTTTAACAAATTCACCAATTCAATTTAAAGTAATAAATCAAAAAGAATTGAATAATGTAGTTGACCGTGAAGTACAAATATTTTTAGTTGATTCTAGAAAAATTCTTTTGACTGCAACATCCAAAATTTTTCTTGACAGACTTCCAAGTTATGTAATAAATGGTATAAGAGTACACAATATAGGAATTGGACATATCATAATGAAATATGGGTTAGAAACATTCAAGCAAATAACTGAAATTGGATATATTCCTAAAACATCGTGTATATTTCGGAAATATAATATATTATATAATAGAGAGATAATGTGTAAAATAAACGAAATTTTTTATAAACAATGAATTAAATGATTTTAATCTTTAATTTATTTTGATTATATTAATATTTTTAGCATATTAATAATTTATTATTTGTTACATTTTTTAGACTAATATTTTGCGTCTTCTGTCATCATTTTTTTAATGAAACAAAAATTAATTTCGTATACATTCAAAAGAAAGTAAAATATTTTTAAAAGAAAGAACCTAAATTCATAGTAATATAACATAGTCAATCAGGTTCAATTCCGAAACTCAATGTAACGTATATTCTTTAGTATTGAATAAATTAATCTAAGTTGATAATTGATTCTAATATGTGATCATATATGATAATTGATTTATTGAATTTACCATCTTTTTATTTTGTTTTGACTAGTTAATAAATAGATGCAATAAACATAGTATAATATACCAAGTCAAATAATTTATTTATATTTTATATTGCTATATCTATTTAATTTTTTCAATAGATTTTTTTTTACATTCGTCCATTCAGGTTTTATAATGCTAAAACAAATAGTATCACGTATTCTTCCATCATGCATTATTTTATGATGTCTCAATATACCATCTTGTTTAGCACCTAATCTTTGAATTGCTTTACGTGAAACTGAATTTAAAATATCTGTGCGTATCTCTACAGCGATACAATCTAATTTCTCAAAGGCATGTTGTAACATTAAAAATTTGGCTTCGGTGTTAACATATGTATTTCTCCAAGATTTAGATATCCATGTATGGCCTATTTCAAGACGATAATTTCTATAATCAATATTAAGAAAACGAGTAGTACCCACTATTGTGTTTGAATTTTTATCTATGATTATGAATGGTAAAATTAAGCCTTTTGCAGATAAATCCAACATATCTTTTAAATAATTTTGTATTTCTTTATAATGTGGGAATTTTGAAAATTGACTTTTCCATATTTCTCCATCCTTAGCTGCAATAGAAAGACCGTCTCTATCTTCAATGGAAGGGTATTTAAGTATCACATATTTTCCATTCAAAGTTATTGGTTTGATTTTTAACATTTTCGATTTTATTCTATAAATTTATGAATTTCAAAATAAATTTTACTTTAATCATTAAGTATAAACAAGTCGAGAAGATTTGTATTAGATTTTCATAATAATAATATAGGTTTTTAGATTTTATTCACTTTATTGTTATTGTTATTGTTATTTCACTAATTCTATATTTGGTAATTGCCAGCTCTTATCATAAAATGGATTAGTTGGAGAATAGAATCTAAAAATGGTGAAAAATCCTTCGCCTTCGTTAGTTTTTACCCAGTTATTTTCATATCCTTCAACTGGTAGATCAGGTCCAAAGTATAAATCATAGCTTCCGTCATCATTCCTAGTAAGGTTTTCTATATTGACAGAACTTATGCCGGGATGAGGTTGTAAATCGTTTTGTATTAATGATCTAGTTTCGGAATCATATAATACAACTGACCAAAATCTTTCTACAGGTACATTAGGAGGAACATTTAGTTTATAAGTATTTGAGCCAGTTAACCAATTTCCATTACTATCTCTGTAATTCATAATATATTTTGATCCAGAACCTATATTCTCTTTTACCATTCCATCAGATGTAGTAATAGCTTGATAAAAATAAGAGAGTCTTGGTTCAATTTGTGTTATCCCTGAATTATCATCAAAACTTGTATTGTTAGTCATAAGACCAATTTCCCAATTTGAATTAGGATAATAAATGTAATCTTCTTTTACTGGTAATCATATGCTATATTCTTAGTCATTAAATCTGCAACAATAGCAGCTTCTTCAAGCAATTTTTTTGAATGTTCGTCTGGCTCAAAAGATTGTCCTGGAATAATGCCAATAGAATGCATTAATCCAATTAAATTTTTATCCTCATCTCTTACACTTTTTTCGTTAGAATAAACCTCATGTAAAAATTCCCAAAATCCTTCAGTTGTAGGATGAGATAATTTTAAAGAAGATTGTCCTTTTAAATCAATAAATTTTTGTTTTAGAAGATTATCCTTTTCTGACAAGTTATACATTCTAACTTGGATCAAGATGAATATTTTATCTAACTGAACATCAGTCTGGCTAATCTACATACACAAATTGAATAAATATGCAAACAAAAAAATAACTGGTTCATGATATATGTTTTATTACTTTGTCAAAAACAGGTAAAAGATTAATGAAATATTATCAATTGTAAGAAGACATGGACATCATGTGGCAATAAATCATGTAGAAAATGAAAAGACAAAGATAATCAATATACTATGCTAACATACAACCAACTACATAATGAAAGAAAAAAATAATTGTATGAGACAAATCTAAGACGTATAAAAGTAAGATAATACTATATTACGTTACAACATAATGTAACCAAATATCAGATGACAATACACTGTAGTTATCGATAAAGTAAAATGGCGCGCAGACGCTCCTTTTACGTATTAAATAAAATGGCGCGCAGACGCTCCTTTTACATAAATTTATAATTTATTCAAATAATCCACGTTGTCCTATAACTATATTATGATTGTTTAACGGTAAGATATGATGTTATACTACTATACCCAATCTTATCGTTTTCTCAAATC
>JBNAIF010000021.1:0-5057 GCA_050043595.1 Nitrososphaeraceae archaeon
ATATTTTCTAACAGTCTAATTGCCAATAAAATCTAAAGTACATAAGTAAAATCCTGTCAATCTATCTGAAAATAATATTGATTTATTTTATACTCTAGTCAAATCTAAAGATATGTTGTAACATTGATTTGAGAAATTGAATCATATTGTACATGTTATATTAAAGAATTTAAATTAATCTATAATAGTTCGATTTTCTTGTTTATGTTAATTAGTTAATGACAATACAGCAACAAAAATTGATAGTATTGATAATAATCATATTAAGATTAAATTATTTTACATTTTTTATACGATTTATTGCTAAACGAGGTTCTTTTTACGATTTACTTAACATTGTAAACTAACAATGTTAATGCATCAACAAAGCAATAAATATTTGATAAAACATATTATTTCTAATGAATTTAGAGAAATCCCAATTTCTGAAAATCGCTACTATTATATCAGTAATAGCAACTGTCGGTATTCTATCATTTAACTCGTATACATCTACTGTTGATGCATATCCAAAAGCATTTAAAGATGTAAACATTACTTTTGGAAAAATAACAAGTATTCAAAATGATGAAGAAGGAAATCCTACATGGATAGCAACAGGAAATTGGAAGACAAATTTAATAAATAATACAGATTCCGCCTCTCAAAATAATGGTACTATTTTTACCGCATCATTTAAAATGATAAAGTTAGATGGAACCGCATCTCATGGTCATGCTATAACCGATCTTGTTGTATCCGATATAAGCAATCCAAATGATATGACAACCATGATTAATGGAACTACTACAATGAGTATGAAAGATGCTGCTATACCAGATATACAAACAAGTATAACAGTTTCCAACAATGAAGTAATCAGCATATGGTTAGATCCTGAGACAATTAATAATCATCTTGGAAATACTCCATTGTATGGAATAATACAATCTGATGGTCATAAAGGAAAATATAAAGATCGTAAATAAAAATTCGAATATCCTTTTATTTTTTTAGTACAACTATGAATTTATATATATCCCAAATAGATTATATTTTCAATGAATTATAAATTTATTGTATCAATAATTGTTATTTCTACACTATTAATTTTCCAACAAACCAGTTTTGAAAAATCAGTATATGCTGCAGATCAATATGAATTTAAGAATCAATGGGGATCTAAGGGGTTAGCTCACGGTCAATTTATGAGTCCTGCATCAATAATTGTTGATTCAGAAGATAATGTTTATGTTAGTGATTTTTCTGGACGTTCAAATTTTATCCAAAAATTTTCTAGTAACGGTACATTTCTTTTTGGATGGGGAATACTAGGATATGGTCCAGGATCATTTGTATCACCAGCAGGAATGGCAATTGATGACGAAGGTAATATTTATGTTGCAGATTTTGGTAATGCAGAAACCGCTGTACAGAAATTCTTACCCAATGGTACTTTTGTAACTTCATTTGGGACTTTTGGATATGGTCCAGGCCAATTTGTAACTCCAGGTGGAGTATCATATGACTCTGGAAAGATATATGTTACAGATTATGGACAAAATAGTAAAGTAGTGATATTTGATACTGAAGGAAATTTTATCGATGAATTTGGTGGACATGGGTTAGGTCAGGGTAAATTTATAAGACCTACAGATACCGCTGTAGATTCCATTGGAAATATTTTTGTAGTTGATTCAGGAAATGATCGAATCCAAAAATTTGACAAGGATAGAAATTACCTTACAGAATTTGGTAGCTCAGGTTCTGAAACAGGACAATTTGAAGGTCCTATAGAAATATTCATTGATGAAAAAGACAACATATATGTTGCAGATACAGAAAATGATCGTATACAAATATTTGATAGAGATGGTAACTTTATAAATGCTATTGGAGGAATACGTGGATCTGATCCAGGACAATTTATTGATCCAATTTCTTTATCTATTGATTCTGAAGGAAATGTATATGTAACGGATGGACTAAATGCACGCGTTCAGGTCTTTAGCCCAATATCAAATTAAAATTAATTAACTTATCTTTCTTTAATATCTGAAAACAATAGATCTAACTTGAAGATCTTCAAGTACAATATTCATTGAATACTGCATCTCATACTATTATTGATACGTTTTGAGTCTAATAGGAATCTTATTGTATTGTTTTGGAAATATTCTACTTTTTTAAACAATATATTATAGATTATTTTGTATTAATCAATATTACATAAATATTCCATTGTTCATCTTATGTGTACTCCCAATTTCTATTTCTTGATTATTGCTAAGAAGAATAATATTAATACCAACAATGTGATAGATGCTGCTACGGTCTCTGTATACATTGATTCTATTGGAGGGTAAAATACTTCTAATGATTCTAATGAAAGGTAAACTGTGAAAGACGCAAATGCAAATATTGCAAGAAGAATTTTTTTTACATATCTTTTTCTGTATGCAGAAATTGATAATGCCATCAAAATAGCTGAAAGTATTGCACTAATTAAATAGATGTATCCTTCTAATTCTTTGAAAAATGAAATTTGCAATAAAATTAGTAATAAAAACATATGAATTATTTTCCATCTTCATTTGAAGATAATAGAATAAACATTTCAGCCAGTCTGTTTGACCACTTGTTCCAAATATTTGAATAATAATTTTGTAGCAATTTTATAATTTGCTTAACATTTTGAGTATTATTGGTAATTGTATATCTTTTGTATTTTCCATCTTTTGCTTCTACTATCATTTTATATGTGATTAAACGACTAGTATGCCAATTGACTGCAGGATTTGAAATTTTAAAATTAGATGATATGTCAGTTTGAGTAGGATTTTGATTTTCTATTATATACAAAAATATTTCTCTTGATGTTTTATTATTCAATATTTGCAAAATCTTTTTTTCATTCTCTTGAAATAAACCAACCGGAAAATAAAATTTATATAAACCTTTACGGCTGGAATTTATTTTATTTTCTCTTTCTAATTTATTTAATTGATATTGAACTGTTCCCATAGATATATCTAATTCTCTTTTAATTTGCCGAAGATGGCAACCAGGATTATTATTAATATACTTGAGAGTTTTTTCGTAATTAGATCCTATTACCACTACTATCTTCTAATACTATAAGTATAATCTAATATATATAATTAGATGAATATAATTTGTTAATACAAATATTTAATTAAATGACTTTTTAATTATAAAATATAACTTTTTGTTAAAATGTTTGTATCATATTATTTTTTAATCATATCTTGTTAATCAAGATTGTTTATATGCATTTACAAGTATATTTTGATCAATTAAAAAATATCATATTATATAAAAAATATTACATCCAATTAAATTCAAAGAATAATATTGAATTTAAAGATTTTGTTGTGACCAAAAGGTAAATATGAATAAATAAATTTTATCTAATAATTTCTTTGTTCTTTATTATATATTTGAGTACTGATCATTTTATGTTTGGTCAAATAACAAATGTTTTTATATCTCATATAAAATATGAATATAAAGAAAAGAAATGTCAAAATATGATATACCGATATCACTTAGATAATAGAAATAATGAACTTGTTAGTCCAAAATTATTATCAAATATTACAATACCCTAAAACACTACATATGTTAATGATATCTTGTTAATAGGTCCAAATGGAACTCTACATCCCATTGTAAGTGATTTTTATCATAATGATTATAATGATGTAGAAAATAATCCATATTTGTCTATTACATTAGTTTTTCTCAGTAACAAAGTATATTGTACAGAATATGAAAGTGACATATTTATGGGAACTGTTGATGACATAGGCAATAAATTATTCCATTTTGATTTGATAAGAAATAAAATTGAATCAGACAGAACTGACGATCTTGGGAATAAAGATACAAAAGAGAAATCTATGTTTACATATGCTGAATTATGTAGTAGTTTTAATCGAATCACGGATTTAGAAGTTAATCCTTATGATGATTATTTGTACGTAGCATATACATCAATTAAAGATTCATATGATTTTCAAAAAAAATCTACTGGTAAAATATTTAGACTCATATCAAACAATGTTAATAAGGCATCATCAACAACAAATTCAGAAGAAAATATTATTGATGAATTATTTGAAAAAAACAATAATATAATTTATCCCAGTTATTTAGATAATACTGTATTTTAAGAAACTATGTATTTACATCATCAAGACATGAAGACATACAATACCAGGATGGAGTACAATATACACTTGAATTAGATTGTGATGATATTGATTCGATCAAAGAATTTTATAAAACAATAGATAACGAAAGTTAGATATATAAGGAAGATAAGGAACGTTCTGAAAAGAAAATAAAAAAGCTAAAAAAGAAAGGATCATAATACCATTTATTTTAGATATATTAAAAAATTTATTACAATAAATTAGAAAATTTTGTAATGATTATTTACGAAAATAATTCTCATCAAGTACAATTATTTAATTGTATATTTTTTTTATTGTTATAAATATTAATACAATAAAATACTTGTATCACATTATTTAAGTTCAAGTATGTGATATCATTTTTATGTTTTTACAATATGATCAAAATAAATTAAGCCCAAACTATTACAATAAGTCAAATACAACTTTCAAGCTGTTAGAATAAGAAATAATATCGATACCCAAATTAATGGTAGAGAGAAAATGAAACATACATTTGTTATATTTTTACTTTTTTTTGTATTTCTTGTTATTTATTTCGAAAATGATATCTTTATTTTCGGTCAGGAAGAATCACTTAATGAACATCCTTCAAAAATAATACTTACAGATCCAAATCTTAAAGCAGAAATTGTCACATCCGGATTAGATTTTCCTACAAGCATGGCATTTTTAGGACCTGGTGATTTTGTTATCTTGGAAAAAAATACAGGCTTGGTTAAAAGAGTTGTTGATGGAAATGTAGTATCCAAACCTCTTTTACAAATTGATGTTAGTAAAAAAGATGAACGTGGATTATTAGGTGTTGCAGTAAGCAAGATAATAAAAGAAAATAATACTAATAATAACAACAATAAT
>JBNAIF010000022.1:0-2959 GCA_050043595.1 Nitrososphaeraceae archaeon
TAATTAAAATATACTTAAATCAATAAATGAATCATAAACGTTAAAAACATGATAAATACTATATAGTAAAAGATGGCTAAATTTGATAAATTTAATAAATTGACATATAATTATGTATTTTTTTTATTTATAACATCAATATTTTCTATAACTCTTATTGAATTTGCTAACGGAGACGATGCTATAGAGATTATCAGTAAAAACAAAGATGCTAACAATGATGATGTTCTTACAGTAAAATCAAAAATACATTTAGACAATATAGAGAAAATTGGATTTATACGAGTAGTTGGTTTCATTAACGGAGAAGAATTTTCGAAAGATATTCCATTATCAAGCATACCTGAATCCACCGATAAATTATCGGTTAAATTCATTACAGATGAAGAAAATGAAATAGTAGAAGCTGGTTCAGGTGATGAATTGTTTATTTGTGCATATCATATAAAAAATAATTCTTCCAAAACTATCGATTATTTTGACTGCAATGAAGGAAATCTCCAATCTTCCTCGGGTAAAACGCAATTAAATTTATTCAAGCCATCATCTCAAGTTTATAAGAACAGTGTAAATTTTCATAATAATTATAACGAGGAGAATAAAAAAAGTATAACTAATTCTGACAACGATGATAAAAACAAGAATGTGGATTTATTGAACGAAGAAAAGGTGAAGGTGAAAATAATTGTACCATTAAAGGATAAAAAAAAGATTGACACAATTAAAGTTATGGCCATGCTGAAAGGACAAATACAATCTGAAATTATAGACGTTCAAGAAGAATTTGATAAAATAGATGGATATACAGTAACTAGAATATTTGTTTTTGATAGAGATACCGATATTGGAAAAATACAACTTGGTGATAGATTCCATGGATGTGTTTCGGGCGATGGATTAAATCCTCCGGAAGGAACCGAATGTGAAAAGAGATTAATAAAACATTTCGATAAAAGTAACAAATTACTGGTAAGATAGGACATAGGTCATGTTTTAATAGTTTTATATACTCTTTAATTATTCGTAGTATGATACAATGCAAATGATTTTGTTATATTATAATTTTAACTTTAAAGCGATACAAATCTTAATTAGATTTGTGTTATAGAAACAAATTATAGATTTTTTCAAATTGAATATTTGAAAAATACTGATATCAAATAGTTCTAATATATTTACAAATTCGTTTTTAATATGATTAAAATAAAAATCCTAAATTTACGAATAAAATATATCGGTAATGATATCCATTATAGTTATTATAGTATCTGCATTTACATTTTGATATGCATTGAGTAAAATGAAAAAAATCAGATCAAGTGAAAATATCTCATGATATTCAAGTTATGTACATAAAACAGAAAATGAATATAAAGATGGTGTAGATCAGTTAAAAGAAATCGAAGAGACAGGAACGAATACTATCGGTAATAGAAAAAACCAGATACCACAAGAAAAAAACAAGAAGTAGAAACAAAATATGCTTGATATCTTAATGTTTGGGAATGGGTTGCATTTTTAATTAGAAAAAATCAGATTGATAAAGACATACAGGAATTTTTTAAACCAACGATGTTAGATGATTCTAATTTAGTATATGAGGAATATCCTAATCTAATTAAGAATTAGAATGCGTATAGAGAATTTAAAACAATATGTAAAAAATGGAAAGAAGAAAAATAACGGATAATATTTTATAATATCATAATAGATTAACACTATGTTTTCAAATAAAGATAGCCCATTTCGAACTTTGCAAATATTGATGAAAACATCTAGAGGTCAAGAAGTATTGAATATTATGATTAATACATTTATTGAAACAAATAATCTGAATACTACAATACATAAGACAGTGGATGTTGCTCAGAGAAATGAGATTATACCAATTATTGCACTATCTGCACTTGTTGATTTATGTAACCTATTGTATAAAGGTCATCGAGAGTCTGAATAAATAAGTTAAATTTTAAATTTCAATGTCAAATATTTTATTTTTCAGAAAGATAACCTTGTTTTATCTTGTCAAGATTTAATCCTACTTTAGAAGCAATTATTGTTAATAGTTCATTATTTTTCATCATTTCTCTTAATTAGTCATTTGTTTCAATTTTATATTTTCTTGTCGTAATCTATGTTCTCAATTTATAGTAAGAAAATTAATTACTTTAAGATAATCATTTAAAACTTCTATTTTTCTTAGTTTGTAATAACCAGAAGATATTTATATATTTTGACCCATTAAAATCTCAATATTAATAGAAATCATCTCTGAAGTCTAATTCAAATTATCCTTTGATTTTCTGTAAAATTCTTGTCCTTGTTTTTACAACGAATGTTTAGAGTCCAAACCATAGCCAAGAAATATTTTTAGTCTTTTAGGATATTGTCTTTTTGTTTCGGGAGCCTTTAATTCAAACAAAAAGTTTTCTACAGACCATCAGGCATTTCTTTTGTTTCCAGTACTTCAAGAGTCATAATCATTATAATAATACAGGATTTATATCAATATCGGAACGGGCCCAGAGGTGTGATTAACGGATACGTGTATAACCTTATGTTTCAAGAAAAAGTTGAACTAAAAGAATATAATCATATGAAACTAAAAAAATTGAATTATCCGCGATAATTACATTCGCTTATTTCAGGAATTTTCTCAACAATTCTAAGCATCTTCTCAATATTTTTCGGCATGTTGACCTCAACAATTATTTTCCTAGAATTCTTTTTTCTTATACTATATTCATGTGCAAAAGATCTGCTAATTGATTTCACATCTAAAAAATCTAATTTTATTTTATCATATTGACTAGAGTCCAACTTATCAAATAACGAATCGGCATTGTTTCTAAATGCTAAATCACTAGAAATCATTTCACTAATTCTAATAGTTTTTTCAGACAATGTCGTTCAAATGATCTTATGTCTAACTGGGTTATTAATACTTCGCTACAATAAA
>JBNAIF010000023.1:0-4132 GCA_050043595.1 Nitrososphaeraceae archaeon
AACAATGATGGTTCTTCCGGAAGTCCACAGATAGCAACAAATAAAGATAAATTGATCGTTATGAATCCTACTTCAATAATAATACATGGAATACCAAAACAGGTCCTGCGATAATAGAGAAATTATAGATATGGATAACTCCGTCATTTTCTATCGTAGTAGGTAACCTTACTAGTAATAAACTAAAACAAATAAGAAAAAACCAATCTTCATTTCCTATTCAACTTTTTCTTTAATTATTAGGTTAAACACGGATCCGTGTATAACTCCTTTAGGTTGCTATTCACAAATATAAAATTAAGAATATATTTCCATTTTATTAGTATAGGATAAACAACTTTCAATTAGACTTTATTTGTCAAAGTCTAATAAATTAAATAAATGGTTCAGTTCATGAGATAAGGAAAATATATCTTCAAGGTATACAAAATCTTGTGGAACTTAACAGAACCTAATAGAGAAATAAAGTTCTACTTTATTCTCTAATTTAATAAATCATCTTTAATCTAAAATTAAAATTAGTATTTGTCGTAATTAGCGTATATAGAAATAAGAATAATATTAAATTATGAATTAAATAGATGACTGCATCAATTTTTTTCCTATACCAGGATAATAACGATAAAAAATTTTAGTTTATGGTTGGTATAAAAATTTTCTTATACTATTCAAACAGTCCAAAGCCATGGATATCATTAAAGATTGAAGGAAGAATATGCGAATTTATAAATATGATTTTGTTCTTAATATGATAGTATATGATTAATAATTATATATTATTTGGATTATTAGTTGCAATTTTTTTTATTATATTTCCTTACAAAAATATTTATGGTGAAAGTAATATTACTGAATATGAATTTAAATTTAAATTTGGGGAAAAAGGTAGCGGAGATGGAGAATTAAGTTCTCCACACAGCATATTTATCGATAACAATGGAAGTGTATATGTTACTGACACAGGTAACGACATGATCAAAAAGTATGGACCTGATGGAAAGTTTATTTTAAGTTGGGGTGAAGAAGGTAGTAAAGACGGGGAGTTTGATAAATTGCATGACGTGGCTGTTGATTCAACTGGAAAGTATGTGTATACCCTTGAACTTAAAAATCACAGAGTTCAAAAATTTGATAATAATGGGACTTTTATTTTAAAATGGGGTTTTGAAGATACTGGGGGAAGAGGTGCTGAGAGAACACCACATCAGTTAGCTGTAGATTATGATGGATTTGTTTATTTGACTGATAAAAATGGTAATGAAATCTTGAAATTTAATAACAATGGAACTTTTATAGACTCTTTTGGCTTAGAAGGTATAGGAGATGGAGAATTTAATCAACCGCATGGGATAGTCTTTGATACCAATAATAGTATGTATATAACGGATATGAAAAATTCTAGAGTTCAAGTCTTTGATAAAAATTTTACATATTTAAAACAATGGGGAATGTTTGGTAATCAATCAGGTCAGTTTTCTGGTACTGCTCCAGGTATAGATTATTATGAAAAAGAAGGATTGGTATTTGTAATAGATAAAACTTTTACGAACTTTCAAGTATTTGATGAAGATGGGAAATTCATTTCAAAATATGGAACTAAAGGTAAAAAAGATGGAAGTTTTAACAGACCAGAAGATATAGCGATAGATCAGTCAGGACGAGTTTATGTATCTGACACTGGTAATTCAAGGATACAAGTCTTCGAAAAGACTGTTAATTAGAGATAAGAGATATTTTATTTATGAATTATACAACTTTTATGTTTACTAAAAATAATATTATTCATTAGAATAGACAAACTAAGTTAGATAGAATGCTAAATTCTAGATTTTCTAAATATAATTAGGATAACATAGAGAATGCTCTGACTATATCGGTTTTTGTTACTATCCCATTTACTTTTTCATTTTTATCTACTACTGGAATTCCACTTATCCTGTTTCGAATCATAATTTTTGCTGCATCAGCTAAATCATTATTACTCATCACTGTAATTAGAGAATTTCTCATGATATCCTCTACTAAAATAAATCCTTTTATACCCATCGTAGAAATATCTGAATTGAATAGATTTGTTTTATATTTTTCAAATCCTGAGCTTACCAAGCTGCTAATAGGCATCAAATCTCTTCCTGTAATTATTCCAACTGCTCTATCATTTTTGATTACTAATAATCGAGAAACTTTGTTTTCTAATAAAAGCCTTATTGCTTCGTTAACTAATTCATTTTTTGAGATTGAAAACACGGGAATTGTCATGTAATCTTTAACTTTGTTTATCTTCTTACAAAATTTAGAATAATGTTCTACAATATCTGTTTTTGTTATAATTCCAACTTCTTTTGAATTTTTGCGAGTAACAATTAGTGAACTGACATTATTATTCAGCATTAATTTTGCACAGGTTATTAAATGTGTATTACTTCCTACCGTAATTAGTTTTTTATCACTTGTAATTTCATTTAATTTTATTTCATTAGGACGACGATTAAAATTAGAAGAACGTAGAAAATGTAAAATATCTTTTTCAGTAACTATTCCAACTAATCCTTCTTTATTTATTACAACTACTCTGCTAATATTATATTTCATCATAATATTTCTTGCATCTAATACTGTATTTTTTACATCTAAGGTAATTGCATCATCAGAAATAGTATCTACTGTAACCTTCGAAATATTCATAAATGATATATTTAGTTGTGTTGTTATTATCTTTTCTGTTTTATTATTAGTCTATCTTAATTTAAAGATGAAACAATTCTAATATTTTATTTTGATATCATTTTTTGTAATATATTAGAAAAAATTCTAGATCGTATTTGTTTCACACATCGCTGGCCACATTATGTATGTGGCTTTACATGATTGATTTTTGCATTATATTTTGGATAAAACAAGATTCAATATTAATATTTAGTGAAATCATCAATACCGGAATATCGACAGTATTGAAAATTCTGAGAATGTGGAAATAATAAATTTTTAGAATAATATACAGAATAGTGATTCTTCTAAGTATAATCATAATAATAATCATAATAATAATAACAATAATAATCAAACTGTAATTACATTTGCAAGGTTTCATGACCTAGATTAATTTTTGATGTAAAAAATAAAAAACATGTTTTATTATTTATTATTTTGTGATTTTATTTGGTTAATTATTTTAATATAAGCGTCGATAAAACTTTTTGCATACTTATCAGCATATTTTTCTGATCCTCTATGAATGCCTCCTTTTGTCCGTATATGATGATAAAATTCATGTAATACTACAAAAGGATTATAAAATATATCCGAATTTATACAATAAATCTTATTTTCTCTTTGGACATAAACTGCATATACTGTTTTTCTTTTTCCTTTTATTGTTCCAACAGTTATTTCTGGTGGTGCAACTTTATAGAATTTACTTAGATTTTGTAATGCTTCTTCTGTTTTTTTATTAAGTATCAAGTATACTACTTTAGCCTTAATTATATCATCAGGTTCAATATCAGTAGACAAGAAATAACAGCCTTGAAATTTTATAAAGATGAACATATTAAATAATTTTGGTTTTGAATATTCTTCACGATATGATTATTAAAATTTTATATGAAAAACTTAGAACGTCATAAGAAAGTTTTAAATGCTTTAAATAATACTTTTATCTAACTTTATGGGATTTGAATTATTAGGTTAAGTAGAAAAAGTTACTTTATAATTTAATTTTAATTTTGATAAACTAGGAATATTAAAAATAAAATTAGTAATTTATTAAACCAAGTTACACAAAAGTAATATTAAATTTAATTATATGTATTGATAATATTTTTAAAAGAGTAAAAAACATTTTATATTATTGTATTAGAAATAAATAAAATAACATATGAATATTAAATTTAATTATATTATAATAACTAATAAAAAATTCTAATTTAAGATCAATATAATGACTACAAAAAAATGTTAATTATAATTTTTAACTTCAATAATCACATAAATTTGTAATAAATTAGGTATTAAATTTCTATATTTATGTTACATCTTATTTAAATATTTTATTCATAATAACAAGGTAATAAATATGAAAACCAAAATACTGTTAGCAACACCTGTCATTATAACAGTACTTCTTATGATG
>JBNAIF010000024.1:0-2673 GCA_050043595.1 Nitrososphaeraceae archaeon
AGATAATGCATCAACATGATTTGGTTCCACTTTCAGTGTTTCATTATACCATTTTATGGCTTCGTCATATTTGCCTAACTTAGATAATGCTAATCCTTTATTGTGTGATACATTAGCCAAACTAAGATCCATATCTAATATTTTATCATACATTTCTATTGCTTCTTGGTATTTGCCGAAGGAAGCAAGTTCATTACCCTTATTGAATAATGCATGAATTTTATTAGTTAATGCTTCAATTTCTTTAGTTTCTGTTTCATTTGGTTCTTGAGCATACACAAATCCAATAGAAAATACAAATAAGAAGAAAATAAGACTGAAAGTGATACAGATAGTTTTCATATTTCTTAGTTCTTTATTTTTATAATATTTAATGATTTATACAATATTAATAAAATTTTGATGAAAATATAATTTATTAATACGTTCAAAAAAAATATGGTATTAAATATTATTTTTTATTGTTGTATAAATTTAAAACATATTATTTATTTGGTTGTATATTAGATGGCATTATTTGTTCATTTGTGATTGTATCCGAAAGATTAGGATTGACATTTAATGCCTTATCAAACCATTTCTGTCCTTCATCAGGCTTCCCTAAATTAGATAAGACAAGTCCTTTACTATATAATGCAAGACTAAATTCAGGTTCTACTTCAAGTGTCCTATCCAACCATTTTAGCGCCTCTTGATATTTACCTAATTCGGAAAGTGTTAAACATTTATAGGATAATGCATAAACAAAATCTGGATTAATTCCTAATGCCTTATCAAGCCATTCTAATGCTTCTTGATACTTATTTAGATAAATTAATGTTGTTCCTTTGCTGTATAAAAGATTAATTTGTTTTGTTTCTACTTTAAGCGCCTTATCAAACCACTCTAGCGCCTCTTGATATTTTTCTAACGACGATAATACTATTCCTTTATTAGTTAACGCAAAAACATGATTTGGTTCAATTTCAAGTACTTTGTCATACCACTCTATTGCATTTTGGTATTGGCCTAAATAATATAATGATAATGCTTTATTGTATAGTGTAATAGTATCATTTTGTTTCACCGCCAATGCCTTATCATGGAATTCAATTGCTTCTTGGTATTTGCCTAAATCATGTAATGATAATCCTTTGCTAGATAATACTTTAACATTATTAGGTTCAACCTCTAAAATTATAACATACAATTTTATTGCTTCTTGGTATTTGCCTAAATAGGCTAAGGATAATGCTTTATTGTATAATAAACTTGTAGATTCTATACCTGTTTCTAATATCTTGTCAAATAATTCTATTGCTTCTTGATATTTACCCAAGGAAGCAAGTTCATTACCTTTATTGAATAATTCTTCAACGTCAACAGTTTCGGTATCATTTTGTTGAGAATAAACTACACTAATAGAAAATGTAAACAAGAAAATAATAGTAAATACAATAATTTTCATATTCTTTTACTTTAATAATCTTTTATAATATTTTCTATTCGTAATTAAATTTACAAAATTTTTGTAAATAATTTCTAATCACTCATTAAAGACTTATATAACAATTATTTTCATTCTATTTTGATATTGTCATTGATAAAATCATTTAACTAATAGAGATTACTTTAGAGGTAATTTGATAATTATTTAAAATACAAAACAATAACAAATACAAAAATATTCGTTCCTAATTTTAAGATAATTTATTTTATATTTATAAATTTAAAATAAGATAACACAAATTCTAATTATATAAAAAAATTATTTTCATACTTATAAATTATACACTTATTATAAATTTAATATCCAAAACTATAATGTTAATAATACGTGGGTTCAATGATCACGTTGTTTAGTCGAAGGGGTTTGAACATTGCATATAGTAGGGTTCAATAAGTAAAATAAAAAGATTTCAGTAAAGTATGCTTGAAATTATTATTTAATATGATCACAAAGGAATAACTATATTGAACATAAAAAGTTTTGTCAATGCAAACTTTTGTAATTTATTATAATAATATTTAATTATACAGAAAAGAAAAATATAGATTCAAAAACAAGACCTACTTTAATTGAATAGTGGTTATCTGTATGTATTATATTGAATACATTTATCTAGATAATTTTGAAATACATAATAAATGCATAATGAATAGATTATTGTTAATTTTTTTCTAATCTTAATGTCATTGCTTTTTATTCTATAATATGAGGAATTTTTTTGTAAACCAAGTTGAGTCTCAAATGTACCATCACCATTGTTCAAGAATATCGATATATTATTCTGGTTTATAGAATGATTGATAATTTCTTTATAAAATATTTTAGTATTGACATAATAATGAATTTCTGGTAATTCTACGATTTTATTATTTAACATTCTCTATTAATCAATATTAATAATTTATAACCATATAGTTTTAATGTTTATTTTATATTATATTTTAATGGGTATAATAGCAAGTTATAATTTCTATTTTCTTTAAAAAAAATGATTAACTTTGTGACTAATTTATATCATTCGTAGAATTTAACATAGATAATATTTCGTCCTTAACAAGTAATACATCAGTATGATTAGGATTAATTTCCAGTGTTTTATCAAATAAGTCTATTCCTTCTTGGTATTTACCTAATAACGAAAGTACTAAACCTTTAGTATATAACGCATCCACATTATTTGGCTC
>JBNAIF010000025.1:0-2880 GCA_050043595.1 Nitrososphaeraceae archaeon
TATTTCTTCTACATGAATATTCTGACTTGAAAGATTGGAATGCTAGAGATATTGAAAAAGATTATCATTTGATTTGGCCCAGATCGGAAAAGAGAAAGCTTACTAACTAATTTAATAAAAATATATTATCCTTTTTTTATTTATATTTTTTTGTTTTAATCTAATATTGTAGAAATATCATTATTCAGATTTTTCTAGTTTTTTTATTACATAAAAGATATTACTAGTACTTTTAACTGTAAGTGTTATTATTGTGTTAATTTATTCAACATACAATGTTTATGCAGAAGAAAACATAACAATTCAAAATAACACAAGTTCATCATGATTCAATATATAAAATCAGATTCAAGTACTGAAATTAATGAAACTGCTTTTCTAGAATTAAATGATATGTAAAATAAAACAATATTGTTTTCCGATAGACCTGATAGAATTATAAAATTCGTAACAACTATTTCAGGCAAGTGTACGTCAGTCAAAACAGTTTTTCAGTCGATCCGCCTAACATAGTTTTAACCATAGATTATAAGAAAATGCAAATTTTGAAATGATCGAGTTATTTTATCCTTTATATAATTAGGATACAAATACATTAACATATAGTATTACTTAATCAATAGTACCTCTATTGAATCAGTAAGCAAGTTAAAAAAGTCCATAATAGTCGCAGATGTTTTTGGTTTTGGTTTTGGTTTAGATGCATGGTAGCACTCAAGTTTAATACACATAAAGATCATCCAACTCAAGATCTGAATAAAAATAATACAAACAGCTAATAGCCAAGTATGTTTTGACGATCTATAAAACATCTTTCTTTTATTTTATTTTAAAAGAAGTAGAAAATGTCATTGGGAACTTCCGAATATTCTTTACTGAAATGAAAGATTCAGGATTGAATAACTTCTTTTTCTAGTTCTAAACTAATTGAGGTTTTGGTATATATTTCTATGACAAAATATTACGATAAGCAATAAATGTTTTTATATGTGTCCAACAAATAGAATGTGTCAAGGAGTGTATGGTGGTTGGGATGTGAGTTGCTTGTACTCCTAACTCTTTCAAACACATATAGGTGACTTGCACTCCTATTGCTCGTCTCCCCATACCTCTTGACACTTTTCTATCCAACTTAAACCAAATGAGTTACTGTTCATGATGTACGAGCTACTTAAAGTAAAATATTTTTAGTCATTGTATACAAAGAGAACGTGTCAAGAGATAATTGTGAGTATGGGTAATTAATATGATCTCTATTGTCGATTTCATCATACCTTTTGACACTTTTATTTTTAAAAATAAGAATACAAAGAAGCATTTTAAACCAAGAGCAACAATATTATACTTATGAATGATATAATAAATGTTAAAGTTCCAATTAATCTAGATGAAATCTTCTTTAATGCAAACAGAGATCTAAAAAAACATATAATCAACTTTTTCTTTAAACATGAAGAATATCGACAAATTATATTCAGTAAAATAAATAACAATACACAGTTCAAGAAAGAATTGGAAGAAAATTTTAAAAGAGAACAGTAGGGTATTATTCCGTATTTATGAATCGGAGTCTAAACAACTACAAGATTTTTTTATTATAAAAGATCCAACAAAAAAGTTGATTTTGATCTAAAATATATAAAATTATGTGAACCAGTTTTAGAAATGATTATTGATAGAATGGATAATCGAGTCTATTTATTAAGCTTGTTTGACAAATCCTTAACAGTTTTTCTTACTACTGTTTATCTATCTATATCTAGAGAAATTAAAATCATTTAGGTTGAGATGGTCCACAAACACATAAAGATAACCGGGTGCTATCTGTGTGTTTGTTTGGATCTTACAAGTGTTTATCAAATTCATTTACAATATTAGTAGCAATAATTTTTGTCTTCTCTATTGAGACATCAAATTTTTTCTTTAATGCTTTTACCAAATTCTTCTGCACTTAACTCTGTGACCTTCTATTATATTCTTAAATACTGATGCAGATTTATGTAATGTATTATAAAAATATTGATTTCACACAAAAATATACAAAAGATTTGGTACAAATATATCTTAACTATATTAAATCAATAAAACATTCAACTGACTACCATTAATTACTTTTTTGTTTTCATTCAATAGAATTCGTCATCTTTTTCTATTCATTTTAAGTTTTTCTTTACTAAATTGCAATATGATTCAGTGCATTCAATGATATTTATCTATCTTTTCTAATAAAGTAAAAATTAGTCCATGTTACATATCTTCAAGATTAGGTAATGGTTGTATAGTCCTCAATTTCTTCCATACCATCATTACCACATTGAAATAAGGTCACAAATTCTACTATACTTTTATCATTTCACAATGTTTTTTAGAATAACATAATCTAGTTGAATAATGTTATAACTTTCGTCTTATATCAAAAACAATCATGTCATTATGGACTTTAATCAGGTTCATATCATTTTCAATAAGTAGATTGTGAATAATAACTAGGTCATTTTTCAAGTATATATCTTGTATCCATATTGTAAAAAAAAATATAGGATTTTAATTCTAACGAACATAATAAAAGAAAAATAAATGATGAAGATAGTGAACAAAAATATAAACCAGAAACTTGTGTAGAATGTGGATTTCTAAATGTTATAATTTGGAGTGGTCATTGTACTAAATGTATTGATTGTGGTTGTTCCAATTGCTTAGTAGCATAAATACATTTATTCAATTTTTTCTTGAATCAGTAAACCTGAATAAACAACTTTTTAGATTTATTCTTATTGGTAAGTACGATGCTTATATATGTATCTCTATTATGGTTTTATATCATTCATCAAAACATCTTTTTATTTTAAAATAGTTATAGAATATTATATTACTATAATA
>JBNAIF010000026.1:0-7921 GCA_050043595.1 Nitrososphaeraceae archaeon
CTGTATGAATGATAATAGAATTCATCTCATAAACATATCTAGTGGATTAAAAGATGCACTCCATAATGCAGGATTTACGATAGACTCAATTTTAAGTTACGGTCCAGCTAATCTAGCAGAGAAGCTTGGAATAGATGAATATGTAGGTCAAATCATTTTTAACGAAACTAAAAAATTAAGGATTAATTTTTAAAAATCGTTCAGTTCGAGAAAAAGTTAGTTCCATGTAGTGTTTTTTATATCTATTCCAAGTGTTCCTGCATCTGACCAGTTTTCATCTGGTATTTCATAAAGAAAAATTCTCATATTTTCTTCATTCGAATTTAGTATCCTTGCAGTTTCTTTAGTTAATACTTTTACTAATTCTCTTTTTTGTTCAACAGTTCTTCCTTGACTCAAAGTGATTTGAATTAATGGCATATGTTAGATAATCTATGCTATATTATAAGTTTCATCTCTTGTTTTATCTGGATTTGAATATTATTAATAAAAATTTTAAAAGATTACTTGATGATAATTAATTCATTCATTTTTGTATTTTTCATAAAAATAATTTTCTCTTCTAATGTTATTTTTTGTCAGATAAATAAATATTTTTAATCCCACTTTGTACACAATGGTTTTCTAAATATTCTTTGAAGTATACTACATAAAATAATATGTAAGACATTTTTAAATTAATCCAAAACCATTTCAAAACTTAAGTGTTGACATTTTATTTTATTAAATAAATTAATTTATAAATGAATATGATATTGAAATTATCGAATTCATTTGTTTATGTATCTGTTCTAATCCATAAAAAGATTATAACGTATATATCCGAATAAATTATGATAAAAAGACTTCCAAGACAAATTTTTCTAAATCTAATTAAATTTTCTTATATTATTTCGAGAATATTTTTCATTTTGAAGTCATATTTACTGTACTCGTACTTTCTGTAAATTTATTACCTAGAAGTACTTAATCTAACACTTGCTACGTAAATCATGGATAGTATTTCTCTTTGCATTAATATTATCCATTGAAAGTATACTTATAGAATATTTTACTAATGCCTTACTTATTTCTCCTCTTGCTATTTCTGCATTTAGTATACCAATTTCTGGACTTTTGTTATTATCTATAGAATCTACTATTTTTAAACATCGGATATCTATATTTTTTAAATCCTGGAAATATCTCCTTGGAGCTTCTACTTTTCTTGCATTAGGGATATTTGGATGGTATGATGCTGTCAGTAAAATAGGGGCTTCTAAAGAAGCATTATTGTCAGGACCTATAGAAACCATTGTAATATTATTTTTAGCGCGTATTTTCTTGAAGGAAAAATTAAATAATATTCAATTTTTGGGTGTTGCAATAGCAATAATAGGTTTTTTCATGATAGTATTGAGTGGTTCTTCTTCATATGGTAATTTTGATTATGTTCTTTATAATTTTGGAATTTTCAATTTATCATTAGGTGATACTGAAGCTATTCTATCTGGTATTTCTTTTGCTATCGGTGTTATTTTCCTAACTAAATTAGTAGCATTTCATTCTCCAATTGAAGTAGCTGGATCTTCTTTATTACTTGCTGGATTTTTATTACTAATATTAATGGTATTTACTTCTAACCTTTCTTTTTCTTTATTATATACATATTGGTACATATTTTTATTATTTTCTTTATTGACATTTTTTGGAATAATTTGTTATACAATAGGATTAAAAAATATAGGTGCATCATTGACTTCTACTATCAGTTCTTCAAGAAATTTACTTACTTTGATATTACAATTGTTGCTTTTGCAATTTGGTATCATTGTTAATATTCCCGATAATTTGTTCCTTGCTATTTTTGGAGGAATCTTGGGATTAATTGGTATATATATAATTCATATGCATAATACACTTTCTTTTTCTAAATGGCGTCTAAGATATTAAAATATTATAATATATTAATATGATTTTTAATGTTTTCATAATTTCTGTCATACTTTTTTTTATTTTATGATGTAATTCATATGCATAATAATATCGTTATTTTTTATAACATTATGTTTTAATATTAATCAAATCTATTACCGTAAATAGGAAATATATTTTATTACATTAATTTTTTCTATATTGGTGATTGAATTCATTATAAATTCTATTCTTAACATTGTCTATTATTTAATTTATTATCTTCCAAATTCGTATATTTTTTTCAAAAAATGCAGATGCTTATCTTTTTCATAAGAAATATTAATGATTACAATATATATTTCGTATATTTAATTCTTGGATGTCTATTTTTAATACTAATAAACCAATTCATTAATATTATAGATAAGTTGACTCAAATTATGAGTAATAATGGCAGTGGACAAGATCCAGAAAATCGACGAAATACTAATTTTGCCAATAAACCGGTTGAATTAGGAAAGGAATACACAGTACAAATTACAGAAAAAAGTTATAAAGGTGATGGTGTTGCACGAGTTCAAGGATTTGTTATCTTTGTCAAAGATGGCCAAGTCGGAAATGATGTAAAAGTTAAGATTACAAGTATTGGTAATAGATTTGCTAAAGCAGAATTAGTAACTGAAAATACAGATACATAATTACATTGATCTTTCAAGGTTCTAACATAACTGTTACGAACCATTTCTAAATTCTTATAATTTCATCATAATTATTATATTTCTAAGCAATATATTTAAATTAGAACATCTTTAATAATTGATATGAAAAATATTTTATTAGTATTAATATCTTTTATTTTTCTAATTATTATTAGTATGTCTTCATCAAATATTTACGGTGAATTTAATCGAACTATCCCTCCTCTTTTTGTAAATCAATTTAATGAAAGTACATTATCTGTTATGGGAACCTCATCTTTAACTTTGAAACCTGATAAGGTAGTACTTTCATTTATTGCTGAATCAACCGAGGACAGTGCTAACAAATCCTTAGTTAGCAATTCAAAAAAACTAGATAATGTAATAACAGAACTTTTAAACATTGGTATAACTAAAGACGAACTTAAAACATCTGGATTTAATTTAAGCCCCAATTATAACTATTCTGATACTGGAACTAGACTTAATATAACAGGTTATACCGCTACAAATACACTTGTTATAGAAAGTAATATTTCTGAAAGTATTCCCGAATGGATAGATATAGCTGTTAATAATGGAATAGATAATATACGATCTATTTTATTTATGATTTCTAAAGAACGAATTGCAGATGCAAAAAATCAACTTATTAAAGAAGCATCTATGGATGCTATCAATAAAGCAAAAATATCTTTATCATATTTAAATAAAACCATCATTGACATTAAGGATATTTCTATAGATCCAACTATATTAACTCCATATAGTAATTATCAAAAGGATTATGTTACCAGACAAAGCTTTGAAACCTCTCTTTCTTCATCTATAATTCCAGGAGAAGAAGAAATTTTTTCAACAGTTAAAATAGTATTTATAATATCATAAAATCATAAAATGTTTACTTTGTTAACTCAAATGTAGATGAAACTCAAATTTTATTGTTTAGCAGACATTCCGCCATCTATTTTTAATGTTATACCAGTTACCCATTTTCCTGCGTCTGAACATAAATATAGTATAGCTCCTGATATATCGGATGGTTCCCCAATTTTTTTAAGAGGAAATGAAGATTCTAGTAACTTTTTAGCATTTTTATCTTTTAAATAAGGTTCTATCATGGGACTTCTGATAGTTGACGGTGCTATACAATTACATCTAATATTATACTGACCATATTCAACAGCAATATGTTTTGTAAATGTTATTAATCCTGATTTAGTTACTCCATATATAGAAAAAGGAACATCTGAAATCGCTCTAATTCCTAATATTGATGATATGTTAATAATATTCCCAGATTTTCTTTTCATCATAAATGGCAATACATATTTAGTTATTCTAAATGTGCCAATCAGATTTGTATTGATTAATTCATTCCATTGCTTTTCTGTTGTTTTGTGAAACTGAACAGGGTCATTTATTATTCCTGCATTATTAATTAATATATCTATTCCACCAAATGTGGATACAGTCTGATCAATTATATTTAAAACATTATTTTCCTTAGTTATATCTCCTGTAATAGCTAAGAGATTTTCTTTATTATTGCATTCTTCAACTATTTTCTTTAATTTTGTTGCTTGTCTACCTACTAATACCACTTTATATTCTTCTTTTGCCAATTTTTTTGTAATATCTTTTCCAACTTCTCCACTTGCACCCGTAACTATTGCAACTTTCTCTTTTGTCTTCATGATCTATATTATATTTATTATGTATACTAATTTATAATCTATACAATATATAATAGAAAATAATCTTAATTTGAAGCAAATTTTGTTATAATTTTAGATATCCTAAAATACTTTATTGAGTATAATAATGTATGGGGTGATAATAATATCTTGTTAAAGGATCTTGTTAATCCAAATAATTTTAATGTAATGGTAAGCAAAGTAAGTGATGTCTTAGTTAATGCTTTAGATGAACCACTTGGATACGCAATAAATTGGGGTAGAATCTGGTCATTATGGCCAGTACATCTAGAAACTGCATGTTGCAGTGTAGAGTTTGGAGCTGCATCAAGCCCAAGATATGACGTAGAAAGATTTGGAATAATAGAAGCATTTGGTTCACTACGTCAATGTGATCTAATAGTGGTCCAAGGAACAGTAACCAGAAAAATGGCTCCACGATTAAGAATGGTATATGATCAAATGGCTGAACCAAAATACGTAATTGCTATGGGTGCATGTTCAATAACAGGTGGTCTATATATTGATTCATACAATGTTCTTCCAGGTATTGATGGTGTAGTACCTGTTGATGTATACGTTCCAGGTTGTCCACCCAGACCAGAAACACTTATCCAAGGATGTATGCTTCTTCAAGAGAAAATAAAAAGGTCGAAGATAAAGTAGGTCTACTCACATAAATATTTTAACATCTAATAATTAGAATTTACATGATATTATAGTATTTAATTAAATATCACTAAATAATTATAATAGATGTTTTTATTAGAAACATATTATATTTACAGACATATTATATTTTATTTAAATGATTATCTATTTTTTCATTAATTAAACTAGAATCTTATACACCAAAATCTTATAAATTCTAATATTACTAGTTATCTCATGATCTTTATCCATCCAATTAATGCATTTATGTGGACATTTAGACGTAATCCACGTGATGTTATAAATCTTTATAATAAACTTTCTTTTATTATGCAGCTTGCTACAGGTGGAAATATGTTGAATTTTGGTTATTGGTCAAAAACTAATGACACTCCTTCTAAAGCACAAAATAAATTATGTGAATTAGTAGGAAATATTGCAGAACTTGATTTAGCAAAAAATGTAGCAGATATAGGAAGTGGTTTTTCTGAACCCGCATTATTATGGAGAAATTCATATCCATTAGAACAAATTTTTTCTGTGAATATTAACTATAATCAACTCGATGTATCCAATACAATAATTCATAGTAATTCAAATTTAAATTATAATATTAAAAAAAATATTAATCTAATTAATAGTACTGCATTAAAATTACCTTTTCATAAAGAATCTATGGATCGAATAATTTCATTGGAATCCGCACAGCATTTTAGGCCATTGAAAAACTTTGTTACTGAATCTCAGTATGTTCTTAAAAAAAGAGGCTTATTTGTTATGGCAATTCCTATTTTAAATGTATTATTAAATTCTGTGACAAAATTTTCTACTCTCGGTCTATTGACATTTACTTGGATATCTGAACATTATTATCTGAACAATGTTTTATCTCTAGTAAATAAATATTTTCATGTTCTGGATATTTTTAGTATAGGACAATATGTTTATGTTCCATTAGCGAATTATTATATTAAAAACCGAGATGTATTTCGCGATAAAATTTCTTTTACATATAATTCTTTGATTGAATATGTTCTATTCAAATCATTATTAAAGATGAAAAGATTATCGGAAAATAAAATAATTGATTATGTGATAATTAAGGCGATAAAAGAAATATAACAAAAAGAATAGAAATAGAATCGATTTCATAATCCACTTGATCTTTTAATATATGAAACTCAGATATTCAATATTTGTATGTACTATTCTATATGCTTCTGATGTCACTTATTAACACGAATCTACAGAATCACATATTATTATTCCTGATAAAATGTAGATAATAAGCTTTATTATTATATATGATAAGAATATAATGGAAATTAATGAAATTCCATTAATTAATATTTTTTTTAAATTAAAATTTTTTAAGCTAATATATGGAATTTTTTTTACTCGATAAAACATATATCATTTATATATTTTATTATATTTTTAATATTGGAAACTTTGTACAAGAAATATTTATTTATATATTTTATTATATTTTTATTTTATTTTATATTACTATAAAATTGTTATTAATATTTTCTCTAAATTAAATTTTCTTTAGTTTGTATTAATGCGATCCTTGAAAAATTGTTGTTCATCGTCTTCAAATTATATCAACAAACATTTTATATTTTTAATTTGTTAAATAATCTCAAAAAATATATTAATAATCTTATTGTAGTGTCTATCTGTAATTTTCAGGATAAAAATTACTGCCATAAAGAAAATCTTGCATAAATTCATAAGAAAGAAAATCATGTGGAAATCCTAATCCAATATCACTTATACCTGATAATTTTTGAATATGTTCTTTTTTCAACTTAAAGTTTAAACAATTTATATTATTTTTTAATTGCGTTGTAGTTTTTGCTCCAATTATTGGAATAATCTTTCCTTTGTTTTGTTGTAATAACCAATTTAGCGCAATTTCCGATGGAGTTACATTTATTTCTCTAGCTATTTCTTTTACCACATTCACAATTGTATAATTTCTCTTATTTAATAATAAATTAGTAAACGGACTGTCTCTATTTAATCTCTTATTTTTACTAGATTTACTGTTTTGTTTATAACTATATTTGCCAGATAAAAAACCATTTGCCAATGGAGACCAAGCTGTTATACCTATATCTGAAAAATTTGCCATAGGGATTAATTCTCTTTCTGCTGTTCTATCTATCAGGTTGTAAAGAATTTGTACACTTATAAATTTGGACCATCCTTTGCTTTCTGCTAAAGTATTTGCAGTAGTTATCATCCATGCTGGTGCATTCGAAATTCCTATGTATAATATTTTATTATCTTTAATAAGATCATCTAAAGATCTCATTATCTCATTTATTGGTGTAACAAAATCCCATGCATGAATCCATAATAAATCTATGTAATTTGTTTTTAATCTATCTAAACTAGCATTTACTGAAAATATCAAATTTTTTCGATGATTTCCGCTAGCATTAGCGTCACTTGGATTAGTACTCAAGCTATATTTAGTAGATAATACTATCTGTTCTCTATTTCCTGACATAAATTCACCTAGAAACTTTTCGCTCCTTCCATTTTGATAAATATTTGCTGTATCAATAAAATTTCCACCAGAATCAATATACAAATCAAAAATTTTTTTCGCTTCTTCTTTTGATGAACCTTTTAGCATATTCCCACACTCATTACCAAATGTCATAGTACCTAAACATAATTCAGAAACACGTAAACCGCTTTTACCTAATAATTTATATCTCATAATCAAAATATATTTAATAATCATATAAAATGATTATTAAAAATAATCTTTATAAAAAAATGAGTTATAAATTTTATATTTATAATATCTATTTTTTTATAGACTCATTCAAATCACAAATATTATTAATGTATGAACACTTTATTATAAAACAATCACTAATATTTCTATAACTTATTATGTTTGAATTATATAATTCCTATTCTTTACCTTTCTTCTTATTCTTCAGCAATTGCTGTAGT
>JBNAIF010000027.1:0-7737 GCA_050043595.1 Nitrososphaeraceae archaeon
GGCATTTTTTCCGATTTTGTTTTTTGTATTAGTCCATCACTTTCAAATCGTTTAATTTTTTTTAATATATTTTTGTAATCTATACTAAAAAATGGCATTTCTCTTAAAATTTCATATAAATCATCTGTAGATAAAATATCACGAATATTGATAAATTGAAATAAAGTGAAATACGCTGATTTCGATAATTTAATTTTACAAATATTTAATTCATCCAAATACCTAAAGTAATCTATCGTTGGTTCAATATTGTAATACCAATTAGGATCGAAACTATCGCTGAGATGATAAAAATACCCTTTCATATACAAATGGGTATACGTTCCTATTATTAATATTATTAAACATCATAACTATTATTATGAAATCCAAAATTCCAATAGGAATATCAATAGACAAAGAAATATTGAATATCATAGACAAGAATAGAGGAGATATACCTAGAAGTACATACATAATAAAAAAACTAAAAGGAATCAAAAATAAAAACAGTAAAAATAACGTAGACTTGCCTGATAGCAGTTTGAGGCCTGAGATCAAGCAAATCTAAGAATTCATAGAAGGTAAATCCCATGAATAATAATATAGAAGTTGTACAAGTTAATAATCGTATCTGTAATGCAATAAACTGTAACGAAAAAGCAAGTAAAAACATAAAGATTGACGTAGGTAAGTTTGGCACTCTTTTATTAGTAGTATGCGACAAATGCATTTCAAAATTTGAGGATAAATAAATGGTGTTATTTATGTCTGTACAGTGTTTTTATTGTGGTCAAAATATAACTTTTAACGATCTAATAAAATCAAGATATGGTAAAAGGATACCTCTAAATTTAGACAATAGTATACACAAATGTTTAAAGAATAACAATACAAAAAACAATAACCTTTCTTATTTTTCGACTGATAAATTTCTAGATTATTTCTTGAGACTTACTGAGGTAGAATATTAATGGAATCAAATAATAATTCAAGATTAATAGATTATGCTTTACAATACAAAAACAAAAGTTTCAGCGTAATTCCTTTGCAAACCAAAAGTAAGATTCCGGCAGTTGAGAGTTGGACACCTTATAGAACATATATTGCAAATGCAGATGAAATCAGTGATTGGT
This sequence comes from Nitrososphaeraceae archaeon, assembly GCA_050043595.1. Classification (GTDB taxonomy): domain Archaea; phylum Thermoproteota; class Nitrososphaeria; order Nitrososphaerales; family Nitrososphaeraceae; genus TH1177. The sequence goes on from JBNAIF010000027.1 coordinate 1,116, forward strand.
TTTCCACTTCTGATTATAATGTGGGTATTGTTATGGGATCTGTTTCTAAAGTTTTTGCTATAGATATTGATGACAAGGAAGCATATGATTATTTCACCAATAAGATAGAACAAATTTTAGATGATGATTTGAAAATATCAATAAAAAATACAATGAAAATAATGACTGGTTCTGGAAATGTCAACTTCCTCTTTAAATTTGATCCTGGTGAATTTCCTGAAGGTGACGAAATTCCAAATACAATCATGTGGAAGAGTCCAGATCAAAAAGAGCATTGTGAAATAAGATTTATGGGTGAAGGTAAATACATAGTAGCTCCTCCATCAATACATCCAAACAATCAGAGATATTACCTGGTCAATGGAATAAATCCTATTTTTCTAACTAGAAAACAAATCAAGAAAATAATAGATTTATTTTCTCAAAATAGAGATGCAGAAACTTTACTCAATATTGATTGTATTGAAAGAAATAACCACAACTGCATACCCGAAATAACTGAAATATTAAAACCGTATTATAATAATGGACAGAGAAATGATTTTGTTCTCAGTTTATCTGGTTGGTTACGAAAGCTAGGATTGCAATTTGAAATTGCAGAGCAAATAATATTGGATTTATCAGATAATGACGAAGAAAAATCCAATAGACTAATAACGTTAAGTGAAACATACAAGAAAAACGATATCGATGAAATTGTAGGATATTCAGGTCTAATTAAGTTACTATTATTTTCTTGTACAGAAGCTGATGCTAAAACTAAATTAGATAAAGTCAAACAAATTATTGTTGAAAATTTTGGAACGTCATTAAACAAGAAAGAAAACAAGAAAAATACTAAACAACAGACAGAAACCGATTTAGTTATTCTTGTAAGACAAAATTGTGACGAGTTATTTGTAGATCAATTAAACAAACCACATGTAGCAATAAAAATCAAAGATCATGCAGAGAATTTACCACTTGATAGCTACAGATTCAAGAACTGGTTGTTTGCACTTATTTACAAAGAAACTGGCAACCTTAGCAGCAGTGACATGGTTGAGAATATCATAAGGGTATTAAAGTCTGAAGCTGAGTTTAGTGAAAATACTAAAACCCTTGAATTGAGAGTGGCAAAAACTGATGATTACACATTTTATTATGACCTAACAGACAGAGATTGGAAAGTAGTAAAAATAACTGCAGAAGGATGGACAATAGAAAGAAAACCACCTATTTTGTTTAAAAGATACAGTAATCAAACATCACAAACATTACCTTTTGTTTCCAATACTATTTCTCAAGAAAATCAGTCACCAAATTTAGAAAATAACTCATTACCAATGATTGACAACACCGACGATATTTTCAGTACTTTTCTGGATCTTTTGAATATTAAAGATGATGATACTAAACTGCTTTTGAAGTGCTATATCATCTCTTTGTTTATTCCAGGAATTCCAAAACCCATCTTGATGCTGCATGGAGAACAGGGGAGTGCAAAATCTACCTGTCAAGAACTGATAAAAATGTTGGTAGATCCAATAGTCTGAAAACGTTATCATTTCCAAGAAGTATTGATGAATTAGTCCAGAAACTATCTCATAATTATATTGCATTTTTTGATAACATATCAAAAATCCCAGATTGGATTTCCGATCTGTTTTGCAGAGTAGTAATGGGAAGTAGCTTCTCAAAAAGAGAACTTTATACAAATGACGATGATATCTTGTATAGTTTTCAGAGAATCATAGGGTTTAACGGGATAAATTTAGGAGCTACAAAAGCTGATCTGTTGGATAGAGGTATAATCATACCTTTACAAAGAATATCAAAAGAAGATAGAAGAAAACTGCAAGAAATATGGAAAGAATTTGAAAGAATAAAACCTCTTTTGCTGGGTTACATATTTGCTATTTTAGTCAAAGTTCTTGCTCTAAAAAAACAATGTGATGAAAACAATACAACAACAATTAGAATACCAGGAGGTTACAACAGAATGGCCGACTTTGAAGAATATGGAGAATTAATATCAAGATGTATGGGATATCCAGAAAATGAATTTTTACGAGTATATCAAAACAATATTGGAATACAAATTGATGAGTCAATAGAATCAAGCCCATTATCCCAGTCAATAATAATTTTAATGAACGATAGAGAAGAGTGGAAAGAGTCAGCAAGCCAGCTCTATGAAAGATTATGTGAAATTGCAGAACAAGAACTCAAAATCAAAATAAATTCTGCAAAGTTCTGGCCCAAGTCTCCAAATGCATTGAGTAGAAGGTTGAATGAAGTAATAACAAACCTGAGAGAAAAAGGAATAATCATTGAAAAAGATCGAGATAGTAAATCAGGTAATCGGATAATTAAGATATGTAAAATATCGTCGGAACCGTCATATCGTCGGAATTCTGAAAATCAAGCACAAAATACAGTAAAAAGTACTGACGATATTACAAACGATATTAATTCTAGAAATGACAATATCGTCAAAATATCGTCGGACAAAAACAATCAAAATCAAGAACAAAATGATGGTGTACCGACGATTGACGATATTGACGATACTTTACATGTCTTGGATGATAGAGAAAGCAATACTAATATTGATAACAAGTCTAGTCAAATTGAAAATATTGATAAAAATGAATATACCTCTTTTCCAGAAAACGAAAAAACAGACAAGATAGAAACAAAGATCAATAGAAAATATCCTCACTCTGATATTTGGATTTGTGATGAATGTACTGATTTTGGAGATATTTATTATATGAAAGTACATCCATGCAGACATAATAAAAAAAAGAACAGTAGAAAATGATTTCTCATTTCAATGATCCGAGAAGAGTCAGAGTCACAAAATTTAACAGTAGAGAAAAACAACTTCTCAAATATCTAGTTGCAAATTGCGAGATATATTATTTGAGTGAATCTGAATCACTAAAATATATAAAAGAACATTTTATAAGACCTATATCAAGAAGAACATATTATACTTATAAAAAAGCATTGTACAAAGAACATGGAGACAGTTTCCCCGATTTTAAATTATTCAATTCACTCAGTTCTTCTTATACAAAGAGTAAGTCCAACAAGGTTTGGAATAGCATTTCTATGATTGCAGAACGAGAAAAAATAGCAAAAGAAGGAATACAACAACACAATATAGAACCATATGAATTTACAATGCTTGATGATGGTCAAAAATTCTTGAATAGTCTGCTTGTAAACGATGATAAATTCATAGAGAAAGTTGAAAAACTAATAGGACAAACTGAATCTAGAAAAAAGGAATCTAAATCAATACCTGACAACGCCACAATAAGAAAAGAATATGTGAAGTGCAATAATGAATTTTGTCTCAGTTGTCCGCATGGGCCATATTATTATGCATATTGGAGATTGGATGGAAAAAAACTAAAGAAAAAATACTTGGGCAGATATTGTCAGTAACTGTCATGTTTTTGAAAAAATTGAGCGTGATTCTTTCTTTATCTGCACTATTTGTTATTGTCTTATGTAACAGAAAATGTAAAATGATATGATCATCCAAATTTTTATTCAATATATTGATGTATTATTATTTTCGATAACCATTACAAATTAACTTTAATTTACAATTTTTAAATAAGGAACATAAATATCTTAAATATGAGTTATTGATTAATTATTATATCTTATTTTCATTTTTCAATACTATCAAAAGAACACCAATATCATGATGAGAATGTTGTATAATTATAATCCTACAAACTAAAATATAAGTTATCATTATCATCAATAGTATTTGTTCAATTCTATTAAAATACAATTAGGTAGGGAAGGCGAGATTGTAGAGCCTGATAATATAATATCCCGAGAAGGAATAGTTGTTGTATTAGACGCTTTGGGAATGAAAAGAGCGTTATTAGAATATTCTGAAAATGATATTTTTGATAGATGGAAAAAAACAATTGAAGATTTTCAATATGAAATCATGCATAGACACAACAATCAATTTTTTAGGGTATTTTCAGATACAATAATAATAACTTGCTACAATAATGGACAAGATCCAAAAAATTTAATTGATTCACTTGGAACTATATTGATTAATAACATAATCAATGGAATTAAGAATAAAATATTTTTTAGAGGAACTCTCACTTATGGTACTTATTCTGAATCTGCTAGACTTGTTTTGGGCGATGCTATTAATAGGTCTGCAGCATGCCATGAAAAAACAAATTGGGTTGGTATTTCATTATTTCCTCATACTAATTATTATGAAAATAATATGAATACGAATAGTTTTGTTAGATATAATATTCCATATAAAAATGAATTCCATTATTTGAAGAATGGATTTGCATTAAATTGGATAAAGAATACTAAATCCAAAGAATGTTATAAAATCCTTTATGATAAATATAATCAATATAAGGAAACGAATTATTCACAATATTATGAAAATACCATTAATTTTTATGATACTATATATGCCAATCTGCTTTCTTAATCCCCTTGATGTATTTTTAGTATCATTTTGACAATGGTTAATTGAATCCATTTAATATATTGCTAAGCAAAAATTAATTCATATCCGAATTTATCTATGTCGAATACACCAATTGAATTTAATATTCTATATTTGCATTTTTCATTCCATTGAATTTATTTAAATCAAAGAACATGTTTTTGGAATGTGTATTTTAGAATATTGAATTCCTTTTTTATATGTGACCAATAGATCTTGTATTTTTATCTTACTGATAGTTTTTTGATATTTAAAAACATATCTCTTTTTGCGTGTAATTTATTGTATTAGTATTTTACTCAATATTATTAGACCTAATACTATTTAGGAGAGTTTAAAAAGTTAAAATAGAATATGAGAATAAACGTATTTGAAACAAAAAAATCTTATAACATGTTCTGGATAAATAAAATATGGAATCAGCAGCTGCTGACATATTAGGAATGGCAAAGACTGTTACTGCTATACCTTCAATGATACAAAATGCCAAAAGTATAAAAAATTATGCAAAAAAGGCGTGGCATAGAATCAGTAATGAAGATGAATTTGGGGAAGCATCAGTATATTTTTCTATATATCTTTACTTTAAAAATAATGTTGATTACACAATCGAAGGAATTAATGATAATATATGCTCATTATTAAAAGATTATGAACATGGAAAAGGGTATAAATATAATTTTAAGGATAAAAGTTTTGTAATTAATATTTTATATGATTATTCTGACAGGTTTTATATTTTGAACGAACATTTTGATGATCATTCCGGAGAGGAAATACAAATTCCTACAATTTCAGGTATTTCATTATATTTTCAACCAGAAGAAATAACAAAAGATATTATATCAATTGGACATGAAATGATAGAATCCATAATGAAAGAATTATTGAGAACTTTTGAAGTTAATAGCATGGGTTCATTTATGTATATAGAAGGAAAAAACGAACAAGAAATGGAAATAATTAAAAATAAAATTAATAAAATTATTAAAAAATTAGATGTAGAATTGAAGATTTATCCTAGTTCAAAGAAAGAAACCAAATTTAAATTTGATTCAATGGCGGTAAAAGTCATCAATGATGTTATCTGGAGTTAACATGAATGAAGATATCTGCTCTTGCATGTAGAATTTATAAGATAAATCCTGTTTTAAATATTGAAATAAAAAAATTATTTAACCATTCTGATGTTAAAAATCCATTATATTATGATACAATTGGATCTGGCAAAGATCAACTAAAACTATACATTGAAATTCAAAATATGATGGATAATGACTATGGTCAAGAAATTCAATTGCGAATAGATCATTATACAAGATTAAAGGACAGGGAGAATCCGGATCAGATCGTTAGGTTCTATAAAGATTATCAAATTCAATTAATTGAGAATAAAAGACACTTTAAAGATTGTGTGATTATTTTTGGTCCCAAAGAAATAGATAGTAGTATTATTAAAGCAATTAAAAATTCCATCCAAAAAGATGGTGAAAAACTACAAGATCCATTCATACAAATTAGAATTGATATTAACTCTAAAATCGATAAGTTTACTAAAGAATTTCCTAATTTACAACATTTCTGCATTTCAAATATTCCTGATGATAAAATGAAACGTGTAGTGGTACGTGGACAAAATCTTGAAGAAACAGATCTTTTTGAACGATTTGTGGTAGATAAAACAACATCAGGACCAATCAATTTTCTTGGGATTGTAACAGAATTTGGAAAAGTCATATACATTGGCAGTGACGGATCAATCTATTCAAGAATGGGTTTCGAAAAAGAAGATGTGGTAAAAATTATTTATAATTTGCTTGAAAAATTAAAGAAAATAGATGTTATTATTAGACCAATAGAAGACTATTTATAGAAATTTAATAAACATAATATTGTTACTGGACATATAAAAAGTGAATATTTCTAAATTCTAGTCCTTTTATTTTTTTACAAAAATTGACTAGTATTAGTATTATCTTAATTAATATTACTGATTCCAATTACTCAATGGGACCAAGCAGATATGAATCCTTGATCTTTTAGAAATCTTTCGATATCAAAAAAAATCAGCAACTATGTTATTATAATACATATCTTGATTATTTAGAAGATAAAAATGAT
>JBNAIF010000028.1:0-9337 GCA_050043595.1 Nitrososphaeraceae archaeon
TATTTCTGCACCAAATTTTAATGAAAAATATATTTTAATACGAAAGAAGAAATTTACAGTACGTGAAGCATTATTAAGAAATAATATCTTGTTTAACTTAATTGGTTTTCCATCTTTGAGCATTCCTATTGGCATGACTAAGAAAAATTTGCCAGTAGGTTTACAAATTGTTGGCAAACCATATGATGATTATAATGTTCTTAATTTTGGAAATTTATGTCAATTGTATTCAACGAAATTAAAGTCTAACAAACTTTAATTATATTCTGTTGATTTTTTCGATTTTTTCAGTACATGTGTTTTTTCAATTTTTTATTGTCTGTCGTTCATTAGAGTATATTATGTGACCTGTTTTATCAATTGATACCTAGATTAAAAGTATCATTATGCAGATAATTGGACTCATGTAATCAAGAATAGAAAATGAATTACAAAGATTGAATCAGGTACTATCTAGCAACAATATTTTAAATTTACAAGGAATAGAAATTATGTAAAATAGATCGTTCAGTTTAGTATCAACAAGATCCGTCTTATCCTCATAAAATGTATGATCTTCAGAAAAGGAATCAAGTTAATAAACGAACAATTTATTTTTTCATTTTCTAATTCCTATGTGGGCGATTAAATATATCTAGTTTTTAAATGGAAGCTAGTGTCAACAATGGTAAAACAATTGATAAAGGACTATAAATCTAAGTAAACATGGATTAATATTGATCTGATGGCCACATTAGGCTGTATGTAATAAAGACTTAATTTTATTGGCTATAATTTTTTCTTTATCTAAAGTTTTTCTCAAAATATACTTAATAAATAATATCAATAGTTAATATTTGTATTAATATAATATTGATTATGATTCATTCGAAGCAAATAATTGGTATATTGGGAATAATTTTTGCAGTACTTGGTGGTATATCTTGGCATTTTCAGGAAAAATTACCCGCTTTTTTGTTATGGGCTATGGCAGCATTATTATTATTTAAACTAAATAAACGTCGCAAGAATAAACATCGATGATATCATAGAAATTCTCTTCCCTATTTTACTTAGTAATCTCTTTTGTTATTTCTATTGGTAAAACTGCGTGTATTGATGCAAACACTACATTACAACTATGACAATAAAATTCGTACTTATGATAAGCTGGATCTTTTATGGATTCACTATACACAACATATCTAGATAAATGACAACAAGGACATCCATACAAATGTTTGTCTATTATTTTCTTATTTTTATCATGTTTTTTTCTTGCTTGCAACTTAATACAAATAAATAAATTTCGAACTTAAACTATGTGATTAAAATTTAAATTCAAATTTTATTATACTATTTATTCATCAAGTTTTCACTTTCTATTTTATAGAAGAATCTATTGAAGTTTTTTCTAGTTATATGATATTATTTTTTCTTTGTTTAAGATAATATTTACAAAACATTTTTCTGTTTTTATTGAAAACATAAAATTATCTTTATTAAAATCGATAAAATTTTATGATAAGATTTTATTTCAACATGTATCAACTAATATTTTTATAGATAAAATAATATCAAATTATAGATGTAATAATATAAATTATATGTAACTATAATTAAGTTTCAAAAACAAATGTATTTTGTCTATCTATTGTCAAATATTTTAATTACAAGTACTTTCAACTTGTTTTTTTTGACTTTTTATTTTCTCTTTCAAGTTCTACATAAATTTTAGACAAGTTAACGTATGGTATAACTTCTTTTACTTTGTGTTCTATTTTATCAATTATCAATTCTATATTGTCAGTAGTAATTCCATCTATTATATGAACTTCTATTGCAATTAAAACATCTTCAGGAGATAAATGCATAGAACGCATAGAAATTACTTTATCTACTTCCGGAATAGTTAATATTGCTTTTATTGCCTTTTTAGTTTCGTTTTTAGATAATGCTTCACCAATAAGAAGATCTTTATTTTCCTTAGCAAGAAATATTGCAAACATCATTAATATACAACCAATGATTAATGAGCTTATAGCATCATAAATTACATTGTTGGTAATATGTGCTAAAAATATACCTACTAATGCTGTTATAATTCCTAACAAGGCTGCAGAATCTTCTACTATTACTGTTAAAATAGTAGGATCTTTACTTTCTCGAAATTCTGAAAAGAATGATGACAAGTTAAATTTACGACCATGAGATTCAATATCCTTTTTAAATACTTTAAGTGCTACAATTAAAGCATTTGATTCAAAAATTATAGCTATTGATAAAATAATGTAATTAATGTATACATTCTCAAGATGATATTCGGGATTTAAAATGGATTCCAATCCTTTTTGAAAAGAAAGCACACCTGATATACCAAAAATCATTGTAGCTACTACAAAAGACCAAAAGAATTGTTCTTTTCCATAGCCAAACTGGTGACGTTCTGTTGCTGCTTTTTTGCTAGTTTTTAAACCAACTAAAAGCAAAACCTGATTAAAAGTATCAGAAAACGAATGATATGACTCAGCCCACATAGCTGTACTTCCAGTTATTATTGCAGCTATTAACTTGGCAATAGCAATTGCAAGGTTACCAAATAATGCCGCATATACAGCTTTCTTTGAAGCCCCAGCCAAATGATATTAATCTTAGTTATCCTTTATATTTAAGTTCATATTGCACTTTATAAAATTAATCTAAAATTCAAATATTTTATATTTTTTTTATAGTGTGTTAATTTAGTTTATTAAATAAACATAATATTCTTAATTCATTCACAATTTATAAGATTAATAATTTCTGAATATGTTCTTATGATATCTATATTCAAAAATATTCATTTTAAATTTTCGTATTTGTAATATATTTTGGATATAAAAATTAAATAATAATTTTCAATAATATAATTTGATTTTTCATTAATATAAAAAATATATCATTACTTTGAAAAAAGTAGATAAACTTTGAAATTATTGTATATTTGAGCTATTTTTATTCGTATATTAGTCAAAGTTGTAATCCTTAAATTCGTGTATATTATTCTTTTTATTTTTAATGTGATCATTAATATTTCTGTCATTATCTTTTTTCACGCTTTGATTCATAAAATCTAGAGATTTTTTTGTTACCTTATTAATGATATCAAATTCATTAGAATCAGATTCTGTCATTATCTTTTTAAGACCTGGATCATGGATCCGCCTTAAGTTGTTTTTGTGTTGTTTTATTATTTCTCTAATCATAGGATTGTTATATTCAATATTATTAAAATCACCAGAATTATAATTCAACAACTTATTTAATCCAATTTTATTTAATGCACTACTCAGAGAAAGAGACTTATCAATTCCATTATAATTTAATTGATTTCTTGCATCAATCTCATCCTTTAAGTATTTTTTAGTTCTATCCTCAAACAATATCAAATAAAAAGATCATTTCTGAATAAATAGTTTATGAAAGTATCTATTATATAACAAATTGATTACTGAGAGATTGCATTTAAATAAAAAATTTAAAATTTTTTATGATATTTTTGAAAAATTATAATAAATTATAATTTAATTGATTAAATTATAATATATTACGATAATCCAATATTACAATGTGCATGTTTTATAACAAATTAATATATAAGATATTTCACGAAAATATTTTTGCTCATTTCTAAAATATAATATGCTATTTTTATCTTTTCATACCCGTATTTGCATTTTATTTTGATATAACTTTCTATCGTATCAATGTAATAGAAAATATAGCAGTAATAATCTGATACAATCTTAATATTAGCGATAATCATATTTCCGTTACAATGCGATATTTTCTGCATATGTTGTTAGCTTTTGTCTTCATTGGACTATTTTTTATCTTCAATTTTCATGTTATTTATGGTGCCGTTTTTACCGTTGATGAAAATAATTATTTTGAATCAACTCCATCTTTAAATAATCAAACCGAACTAACTGCCCAGAACCAAACTCAAACCGAACTAACTGCGAAGGACAAAGCCCAGTTAAAAGAGGATAAACAATCCAAGAAACAAAAAGAACTTTTAGAAAAATGTGGAAAAATAAATGATAAACCACTTGACCCAGATCAACAAAAACATTATGTTCAGAAGTTTTTCGCTAATGGTACATTCATTGATAGTTGGGGAACAAAAGGAGAAGGTGAAGGACAATTTATACATCCACACAATATAGCAGTTGATAAAGATAGTAATGTATATGTTACTGATGAACAGAGACATGATGTTCAAAAATTCGATTGTAATGGAAATTTCTTATTATCATGGGGCGCACCTGAAAATCCTGATCTTTTCTCTAAACGTATGGAAGATATTAATGTAGATAGAGATGGAAACGTATGGGTTGTTGATTGGGGTAAAGGCAAAATGTATAAATTTGATACTAATGGAACTTTGCTTTTTAGTTTTGGAAAGAAAGGTGACGAATTAGGTGAATTTGATAGATCATGGGGAATTGCATTTGATTCCGAAAATAACATTTACACAACAGAAAAATATGCATATCGTATTCAAAAATTTGACCCTGAAGGAAATTTTATTAAATCATGGGGTGAATTCGGTGAAGGTAAAAACCAATTCCAACATCTTCATGCTATAGTAGTCGATTCTAAAGATAATATCTATGTCAATGACGAAGATAATCAAGATATTCAAAAATTTACTAGCGATGGAAAATTCATTAAACGTTGGGGATATCCAGGAGTAGAAAGCCATCCATACGGACTTGATGAACCACACGGCATGGCATTTGATTCTAACGAACTTTTATATGTAATTGATACACAAAATCACGAGATCCATGTTTTTTCAACTGATGGTGAACATGTAGAAAGTATAGGTGGCGTAAAAGGAGAAGATCCTAGTAAAGGTGAATTTTTATTGATGCATGATTTGGATATAGACTCCAATGATATAATCTATGTATTAGATAGTCGTGATGCACATCCTAATAAAATAAATTAAATCATTATTTATTTTATTTCATATATTTTTTAATAATTAATGAATATTTATTTTAGGTTATATTCTATGAAAAAAGTGATATTAGGTTATATCTTAAAGATATTGGGCCGGTCGTCTAGTCTGGCAGGATTTGGCATTGGCATTGCCAAGATCGTAGGTTCGAATCCTTCCCGGTCCATTGATTTTGTAACCATAATAAAGAAGCAAATAATACTTAATAATAAAACTATAAAATCAATAATTTCAATCAATAGAATCAAAATAATTATCTGTATTTTTACGAAAGTCAATAATATCTGGAAGTAATATTTAAGAATGATAAAAATGGATAATCTGACATAACAGTCAATTAATAAATGATATAAATTATAAATATAATTTCTTTACAAAATATATTAATGATATAATCTTTTTAGATAAATTTCACAAATATACTTAAAAGTTTTACAGTTCTAATATACATAATGTCTAAAGTTGAAACTAATCTAAAGAAATCTGATTTTGAAGATGGTAAATTAATAAAAACAGAAATTAGTGGTAAGTCAATTGTATTAGGACAGGTAAATGGTAAAATATATGCCATGGATTCAGTATGTTCACATCAAGATGGACCATTAGAAGATGGTTGGTTGGATGATTATAATATAACCTGTCCTTGGCACCAGGGAATTTTTGATATACGTAATGGTAAGGCATCCACTAATACCAATTGGGTTACCGATATGAAAGCGTATACAGTTATTGTTGACAATAAAAGTGACATAATATATATAGAAATTTAAGATCAAATAAATTACATTTATTTTTTTATATATTTAATAAAATATTAATTAATTCATTTCAACTTTTTCTTTAACTATAATGTTATGCATGGATCCGTGTATCACTCCTTTAGGTACTTTGATCATCATATTTAATCCTTTATATTGATTAAATTATAATTATATATTTAATCAATAATACAGATAAAATTTAAATTAAAAATATGTTTTCGTTGATATTATTATTAGTAATTAATGTTAATATCAATCATATTAGTTATGTAACTATAATAATCTTGTAGTATTAAATATCCAAATCTATATACATAATATGTAATATTTATCGACATGTACAAAAATACTTTTGTTTTTGGTATTTTGATATTTACTACATTATTGTTGTTGATTCCAGCAACATCTTTAGTAAATGCACAACGAACTTCATATGATCTTGAATCACAAGAATTTGAACTATCTAATGAGAATTTGGTAAATAAAAATGAGTTACCTGCATCAATATCAGCATATAACATCAATACAACATCAAAATCATCTTTTTCTCAACCAACATCATCCTCAATTCCATCATCAATATCTACAAATAATATGATTTCATCATCTTATTTTGCAGACAAAGAAAATGTACAATACTATTATGATTATCCATTAAAAAATAAAGACTATAATAAAGACAAACAAATACAAGAATGTAAAGAATGTTTCTTGCATGAAATAAAAAAAATATATGATAAAAAACTTGCAGATCAAATATTAAAAGATATTAAAAAAGAATTTGGTGATATCTCAAAATTATGTAAATTAATAGTTAATGGTCATATTGATAAAGAAGAATTAGAACATATTCTATATAGTGTATTATTTGGAAATAATCAAGACCAAAAGAAATATGATTCTTATTATTCCAATGATGATGATTATTATTATGATACCAATGTAGATGATTATAATGATGATTATTACAATGACGATTATTACAATCAAAACAAAAAAGATCATTCATACTCTAATTACAAATTTATTGATGTTAAAATCAAAAATGACTTTATACAAAATGTTTTAGAATGTTTATTCCAACCACCAATAATATATGTAGTATGGCCAGACGACACTCCAGGCAACAACGATATCTTCTTCTCATTCAGTACAGATAATGGTGTAACCTTTAGTCAACCAGATAACATAAGTAACAACGATGGTAACTCTAATAGTCCACAAATAGCAGTACAAGGAGACAATGTATATGTGGTATGGCGTGATAATACACCAGGGACTTTTGATACTTTCTTCTCATTCAGTACAGATAATGGTGCATCATTTAGTCAACCAGATAACATAAGCAATCAAGCAAATTTTTCTTTTGGTCCACAAATAGCAGTACAAGGGGATAATGTATATATTGTGTGGGATAATGACGGTCTTGATATCTTCTTCTCATTCAGTACAGATAATGGTGTAACCTTTAGTCAACCAGATAACATAAGTAACAGTGGTTTTGAAACTGGAAATCCGCAGATCGCAGCAAAATACGATAATGTCTATATTGTATGGGATGACGAGGGAGGAGATTTAATAAAGTTCTCATTCAGCACAGACAACGGTCAAACATTTAGTCCACCTGTTGATCTTAGTACTGATGAAAACACATCTCAAAGTCCACAGATTGCACTCAATAGAGACAATATTTATGTAGTATGGCAAGATTTTGCACCTGGAAATAGTGAAATATTCTTTTCCTTCAGCACAGACAACGGTCAAACATTTAGTCAACCAGAAAATATAAGTAATTCTGATGATACTTCACAAAGTCAACAAATTGCAGCAAAAGGAAACAATGTATATGTGGTATGGCGTGATGAGACACCCGGCAATTTTGATACCTTCTTTTCCTTCAGTACCGACAACGGTGTGTCTTTTAGTCAACCGGATAACATAAGTAACAACGACGGCGATACAAGCGTACCAAAGATAGCGATTGGTGGACACAATGTATACATAGTATGGGAAGATGACACTCCAGGCAACAACGATATCTTATTTTCATTCAGCACTAACAACGGTCAAACCTTTAGTCAACCAGATAACATAAGTAACAACGACGGCGATTCTGAAAATCCAGGTATAGCCACACAAGGAAACAATGTATATGTGGTATGGCGCGATGACACTCCAGGCAATTTTGATACTTTCTTCTCATTCAGCACTAACAACGGTCAAACCTTTAGTCAACCAGAAAACATAAGTAACAATGACGGTGACTCTGGTAGTCCACAGATCGAAGCGCAATGAAAAATTAGTATAATGTTGTAATAACATATTATAACATATTTTCTTTTTTTATTTTATTCTCAAGAACAGAAAATAATATTATTATTCCGAATTTTTAAATAATCTTTTACGGATGATTTGTTATAATCAATTGTAGAAACGATTTCTTAAGATTTTTCAAAGATAATAATATTAGATATGGATCTTACCAACTCCATAAATAGAATATTCTACTTTTGTTAACATGAAATTCAAATTTGGAGTATTTAGTGTGTTAGCATACAGTGTTTTAATGTTATTTATTCCTGCATCTTCTATATCAAACGCACAAGAATATGGTAATGATGAATATTATGATAATAATATTGATGATTATATTAATGATAAATATTCTTATTTTCCTTCTTATACTGATAATTCAGATTATTATTATTATATAGATCCTAAAGTACAAGAATGTGAAGACTGCTTTTTTTCTGAACTTGTAAAATTAGACAGAAAAATATCAGATAAAATACTATATCTTATAGATGAAAAATTTGGAAGTCTAGTTGAATTATGCAAGTTAATAGCAGCAGAAAAAATTGATAGAGAAGACCTAAAAAAGATATTGGAAAAAATTTTAGATTCTCATGAATTTGTAGACAAAAACAAAGTACAAAAATTCTTTAAAGATTACGAAACAAGAAGTTCTGTAAACTATAATTTAGATGAGTTTAAATTGAAAGATGAAAGAATAGATTCTAAAAGTCTGGAAGAATTTAAGGAAAATGTTCTAGATTGTATATTCTCTCTATTATCTGTAACCAAGAATTGGTTCGTATGTGATAATAATAATATGAATTGTATCATGGACACATTTAACAAACAATCACTAGAGCCAACTTTCGAAGATCCAACTAGTATTTTCTATTCAGAATGTACATCTGAAGAAGATTGTCCATTTACATCTAATACAGGCATAGAAATAGAAATATCCGGAAATAATCCTATTCCAACCAATATTGATGCATTAGTTGGAACTACCGCTGATATAAATATTAACGACGGTCCATATTCTGTATCTGAGATTTTAACAGGAGAACAAGAACCATTCATACTAAAATTTGATAGACTTGATGTTGGAAATATTCCTATAGGTATAGCCTATGCACAAGACAAGATGCTCATGTATGTTGCTAACACAGATGATGGTACAGTAACAATACTAGATACTGCAGGTGGTGGTGATAATATGGTGGGTAATGCCGATGATGTTGTAGGTACTATCAATGTTGGTAATGCACCACGAAGCATAGCATACACACAAGATAAG
>JBNAIF010000029.1:0-5946 GCA_050043595.1 Nitrososphaeraceae archaeon
CTGTATCTATATGTACATTAAATGAAGGAAAATGTTCGGGAATTATTCAAGGTGATGAACTAAAAGAATGTATTGTTAAAAATTATGTAGTAAATAATGGCGGCTAATATCTTATAAAACAAAAACTACGCTCCTTTTTTATTCGATATATTTCTTTTTTTCAACTATATCCAACAATCATAAATATATTTGCAAAACCAAAATAACATGTTATCAAAATCTTTAACGAAAAAAGAAAACTAATTGCAGAAAATAAACATTCAAAAGAAATAGAAGGAATATTATGCTATTGTAAAGATATACACACTACAATTCATGCATATGGTACAATTTTTGGGTACAATTTTTGCCCTGATTCACCGTATTCTGAGAACCATGTTCTGCACAAGTCTCTGGCTTAAATTCTTGGTTTTCCACCTCCGCCGTACTCGTTTTCTTTCAGATATTGTTTTGTATCCAGATTATACAAGGAATTTGTGGTCTTACAGAGTCAGAGATATATGATCTGTAAATTTTCAATAGTTTCGTTTTTTTGGAAGATTTGATTAGTCCAGCATTTAGGCATGAATCGACGAATTGTTTTGTTGTTTTGTATTCAATATTCATGGAAAAGTAGTTAATAGATGAAGAATAGGAGAAAAAGATGATTTAGAAAATTAGTCACTAGATTTTTTCCCTAGATAACTAAAATATACTTTGAGAAAATTTTTACAATGTTGGCTAAAAAAGCAATAATAATTGGTGCTGGTATTAGTGGATTATGCTTAGGTGCCATTTTAGCAAACCATGGAATAAATGTAGACATATATGAAAAAATGTCTAGAGTTGGTGGAAGAACAGTATCCACTATTTTTAAGAATCATATATTAGATAATGGTTTTCACATAATGCCATTTTATAAAAAATCTTCCATTTATCAGGTTTTCAACTTATTAAATATTCAAGATCGTTTAAATCTTACAAGAGTAACTGAAATATCATTCTATCATAAAAATAAATTTCATAAATATCCAAAAGGATTATTGGATTTTTTAACTTTTTCATTGTTGCCATTAAAAAATAGACTAGAAGTTTTAAAATTAATTTTTCCTATGGCTTTTACAAGTATAAAAAAAACTGAAAAATTAGATCATATACCAATATCTGATCTAACAAGTAAATTAAATAAGAAATCGAACTCTTTTTTTGATGCAATATGTATGTTAGCATTTGCAGACGTACAGCAACATGTATCTGTAGGTGAATTTATTCGTACCATAATAAAGGCTAATCCATTGAGAGGAGGTACTAGTGAATTCGGCTATCCCGCAGATGGTGGTTACGATACAATATGTAAATTATTATCACAATACATAACATCCTTTCCAGAGTCAAAAATTGTACTTAATGAATCGGTTAACAAAATACTAGTAAAGGACAAAAAAGTTAAAGGAATAGAAAAGAGTAAAGACTCATCGACAGTTATGTCAGATTGTGTTATAATATCATATCCTGCATACATTGCCATTCACGAATTATTGGATGACAATATATTCGATAAAAATTTTATCAATAAGGTAAATAGATTAAATAAAAGCACTTCAATAATAGAAAGTCATTTTGGATTATCAAAAAAAATTGAAAAAAATCGACAAATAATATTTCCCATATCATCAGATTTTACTACCAAAGGAATTTTTTTTATGTCCAATATCTCAAAATCAGTTTCTCCTAAAGGAGAACAACTAGTTTTAACGGGCGTTCCAATAACTAGAGAAGAAGCATCATCATCAAACACCATTTCTAAGATAAGCAAAAATATGAAAAAAGATATTTGTAATATTTATCCCGACTTTGAAGAATTTCTATTATGGGAAAAAACAATGTCTTGGCAACTTGTGGAAAGTGTATCAAAAGAGCCTGGTATAGTATGGAAACAAAAAATGCCTCACGTAGTAGAAAATATTAAAGGTTTATTTTTTGTAGGAGATTCAACTGTAAGTTATGGAATAGGGACAGATTCAGCTGCGCATAGCTCATTATTGTGTTATCCAAAAATTTTGTCTTTTTTAAAGGAGACTTAAAAATGCCTCACGTAGTATTGACTAATGTTTCTTATTTTGAGAGTTTTTATAATAATTTTAAAAAGAAAGTTATTATTGTTAAGAATGATAAAGAAGAGCAAAAAAAATCCATAATCAGATTCGATGAGATATTATTAAATCAATCTAAGAATATCATATTAATCAAGACTATATCTATAGAAAACGATAATCAGTCTCAAACATATTATATTATGGTTATGAAAAAGAATAATGATCAAATAACTATACGACTTGATCCATTGACAGATCCAAAAAATAAAACAGATTTAGTA
The DNA here is from genome assembly GCA_050043595.1 of Nitrososphaeraceae archaeon. GTDB lineage: Archaea > Thermoproteota > Nitrososphaeria > Nitrososphaerales > Nitrososphaeraceae > TH1177. Next base: position 2,357 of record JBNAIF010000029.1, read on the forward strand.
AAAACATCTATCGCAAATATTGCTAAACAATATAAAGAAAATGACAAAACTATATCCATAATTAAAACTAATTTGGAATTATTTTTAACATGATATTAACTAATTTCTTAATATGAAATATTTAACAAAGAGTATATTGAAATAATTTTGATTTTATGTCTTGCAAAATAATATTGTTAAATTCATAATTGCTACACAATTAGATAATTAATTGTAGTAGTATTATTAAAACTGGAAAAAAGAGAAGGATATGATAAGAATCTGACATTTTTTTCTTTTAACATTCTTAATTATTGAAATTATAAACTAGAAAATATGAGTAATAAAAAAAGTAGATAATTTTATATCCAGATTCATTAATCTAATCACTTGCGCATACTAAATTATATTTTTATTTGTTATATAGACGGAGTAAAATTGTAATATGAGAACATTATTCAAATGCATTATTATTTATTCGTGATTCCAATAATTTTGACATAGAAATAATCAAATTTAATATCAAATTGTTTGAGGATAAATTAATTTTAAATGATTATAATTATGTAATTGATGATGTTGATCTTACATGAATTATATTCCAAAATAATTGTCAATTAATTAACTGCAAATACAACAAAAAGAAGAAATATCATAAAGAATACGCAAGTTGAAATAAAAAGGAAGTAAATTACATCTTGCATATAACAAATGATGAATGAGAAAATATTGCTTAAATTGATTGATTATATAATAATAAAGTATTAGAAGATTGTTGAAAATTAGCTTCTGATATGATACATAATAATAACAATAATTTTCTATATATATCAGAGGAATCAAACTTGTGATAAAGATAAGAAAGAATAATTCTGTTTTAAAAAGTAATCATCTCTGAGAAAGAAGATAGAGACGGACACATGCTACAATATCAACAAATATTTATCAGACAGTTTGAACATGTAGTGATTTTAGAAATTATTTGCTTAATGCATTCAAATAATATTTTCTGAATATTTTATTATTATTTGATTTAGGAACACAATAAAAACTATTGAAAACATTATTTTATGATCTTCAAGAAGATCGATGTTAGATTATTATCATATTATTAAATGATTACCAAAGATCTAAAAATAGTGTTCAACAAAGTCTGCATATCATGATTAGTGATTTAGATGAACTTAATCTTGTTACTAAAATTACTAAACAGTAGAAAACATTTATTAAAAATTGTATTTTAAACAAATCTCAACTTTTATAAACAATAATTCTATTATCATGAATAATGTCAGAACACAATAGAAATAAAAAATATCAAAAACAAATTCGATATACATTATTTCTAGTAATTTTCGCAACGCTAGCATTGTCTATTTTTGGTCCAAGTTCTATAAATTCAGTATTTGCAGTAGAAGACAAACAAAAGAATATTGAAACTGTTGAAAATTTCTTGGTTAAAGCTTATGATCAAAAAGATCCTGAAAATGCAGTAGCAGAATATCTTTCAGAAGATTTTATGTCTGTAGGTCTTGTTGGTCAAAGTGATAAGGAACAAATATCTAAGAATATAGCAATGGTTCATGAAATATTACCCGATTTAGTGAGAACCAGTGAAACTGCAGTAGCAGATGAAGACGGTGATTTTATTATAGTATTTAGTAAATGGTCTAGTAGTGGAGGAGATGCAGAAACTGCAGATCTTTTCAAAGTAATAGATGGTAAGATTATGGAACATCTTCAAAGTTCCAAATATTCAGACAAAATTGTCGAATCATTAAAGACAAACTCTTCAGCAGAAACAACAAATAACAACTCAACCAATATGTGATAAATAATAAATAAACCTATATTCACATCTTTTTTTAATTTACATTATTTATAATAGTGAATGTATCTCTCCTGGAGATGAATTTAAATTTAAAAAATCTGGAGAATGCAAATATTCTTGTACAATACATCCATTTATGAAAGGAGAAATCAATGTTAGAAATTAAATAATTTTTTTATAATTTTAAACAAAAATAAAAATAATAAATTAACAATTTATTACAAATATTAGAAAACAAATTTTTGATTTATATTGTCTTTTAGATTTTAAGTGATTTTTAAAAATATTTAATTCTTTTAATAATGAAATTGCACTTGTATACTAGGTATAATTTATTATTTCCATATTATCAAAATTCGCAATTCTTTCGTCGTCTATATTTAAAACTTGGCAAGATTATTAATATTGTTGTTACTTTTTTGTCTATTATTTTATGAAAATACTTTTCTTCATGAATATTGATTTAATTCCATTTTTCCAAGTAGGAATCTAAGTGCATTTTCTAATGTAGGATTAAAAAAATTATATCCATTTGAAACTAATTTGTTTGGAATTACATAGATATTTGATGACAATAATTCATCAGACATTTGACCAAACATTATTTTGGTTATATTTTTATTTATAGGTAACAATAATTTTGTATTATATAATTTTTGAAGAGTATTAAAAAAATCAAAGTTAGTAACTGGATTTGGAGATACAATATTTACAGATCCGCATATAGATTTATTTATTATCGAAAAGAAGATACTTTTTATAACATCTTCTATAGAAACCCAGTTAAAATATTGATCTTTATTTCCAATTGTTACACCTAAACCTAATTTATAAGATAGTAATAATTTTTGTAGAATACCACCTCTTGGACTTAATACACTGCCAAAACGAGTATTTATTACTCTTATACCTATTTTAGAAATATCTGATGCTGCGTCTTCCCATTTTTGACATATTTCAGATAGAAAACCTTCGCCATGACCAGAATCCTCAGTAATATGTTCAACAGAGTTATTTCCATAATATCCAATTGCAGAAGCACATATCAATAATGATGGAGGATTTGACGTTTTTGTTATTAATTCAGATAAAAATTTAGTATCTTTAACACGACTATTAAATATCCGTTGTTTTTTTGCCTTTGTCCATCGGCCAAAAATATTTTCTCCTGCTAAATGTATTATTACATCAAAACCTTCCAGATCTTTATGATTTATTTTCTTATTTTCAGGATCCCAGTGAATTATTTTTTCATTACTTGTATTTGAATAATGATGTTTACTTGTGATTTTTACAAGACGAGTAATATTATGTTGTCCTATATTAGTTAATAATGGAATTAGAGCAGAGCCGATCAATCCATGAGAGCCAGAAATTAGAATATTTTTTCCCTTTTCTGAAACCATTTTTTCTAGAGAAAGATCGTTTACTAAAATACGAGAACGATAAATAAACAGCTGTTTTAAATAATCTTGAATTTTGTTTTGAATTAACCTTGAACCTATTTTTCCAAATTTAGGTTCATATTGTATTTTATCTTCTAATATAGATTCATTTATTCCTTGTGATAAAAAAGTATGAGTATGAATCCATTTTTTAAATGGTCCTTTTATCATTGTATCTTGAAATTGTTTATTTTGAATATACCCAAAATGTTTAGCAATCCATTTGAATCTTAAAGGTCCTAGATTTATTTGAAAAATTGAAATATCATCATTATCAATTCCTCCTGTTTTATCTATTACATCTAAACCACTCCATGGAGGAATGAGTCTTTCTA
>JBNAIF010000030.1:0-29249 GCA_050043595.1 Nitrososphaeraceae archaeon
AGAAGATTCTGCAGGTGGTGTTGGTTTTTCAGAAGATTCTGCAGGTGGTGTTGGTTTTTCAGAAGATTCTGCAGGTGGTGTTGGTTTTTCAGAAGATTCTGCAGGTGGTGTTGGTTTTTCAGAAGATTCGGACTCATTCATAGAAAATTCAGGAATAATAGAATCTTTTAGTGCTATCCGTAATTGAATACCCATAAGACCCATTTTAGTTAAGACATTGGTAATTCCTACTGATACAGCATGTTTTGCTACATCACCGCTTTTCGGTATAACACCTATAGTATGTTTTTCAAAATGCGCTCTTTCGCTTCTTAACTTGCCAGAAATAGTAACTTCTACACCCAATGCACCAGCATTCATTACAGTATTGATCGTCCAAATAGCAGCTCTTCGAAATGCAGTACCACGTTCGATAAGTTGAGATATTCTATTAGCCATAATCTTAGGATTTAATTCTGGAATTTCAATTTCCATTACAGATATTTGAGGATTATTTAATCCAAATTTTGTTTCCAATTCAGAAGTTAGATTTTTTATTCCACTGCCTTTTCTGCCTATTACCAATCCAGGACGGGTTACATACAATGTTATTCTAGTTCCGATCGGGGTCTTCTGTACCTCAACTCCACCATAACCACTATCCCTTAATGTTTCTTGAAGATATTCATCCAATTGCATATTCTTATAATTACTCGTCAATACATTTTTTGCAGTGGTCATTCTAGAATTGTTCCCTCCTGAGCTATCATTTCAACATGTACAAGTGTATCGAATTTTGGACTTGCCCTTCCCATTGCACGAGGGGTAAATCTCTTCAATTTTGTACCTTTGTGTACTACAATGCTAATTAATTTAAGACGGTCGAGATCCATTCCTTTATACTCAGCATTACTTTCTAGATTGTCTAATAATTTTATAAATTCTGAACTTGCTTTTGCGGGAAAACGTCCGGCACTAAATCCGTCTCTAATATTTGATCTATGAGCAACTTCATTATTATGTCTTCTAAAAGGAACAGCAATTTCTTTTTGAAGTACTGATTCTAAAAATTCTCTTGCTTTTTCAATCGATAAACCCTTTATGGCTAATGCAATTTCTCGTGCATGTTTATGAGAAATATCTTTTTCACGCATAGCTGATCGTACTTGTCTGCTTTTATCAAAATTTGAAAAAGAATAAGAAAAGTTTGGCATATAAATCACTTCAGAGGAACGTAGAGGCTTGATCTAGAAGATCCTACACCAGGTGAACCATGTTGCACCCTTTTGTTAGTTATGGCATATTCACCTAAATAATGTCCTACCATTTCATGTTTAATTATAACATCATGAAATTCTTTACCGTTGTGAACACTTATCGTTAATCCTATCATATCTGGAAGTATGATCATATCACGAACATGTGTTTTGAGTTTATTTTTCAATTCTCCTTTATTAGCTAGTTTAATTTCTTCACGTAATTTTCTTTTTTGACTACTCATGTATTTACCAACTCGTTTGTTTAATGATCTTCTTTGTCTAGCATTAAATAAAGGTAACAAAGATTCAATTGATAATGACTTCAATTGTTCTGAGTTATAACCACGATATTTAAATTCTCTAACCAATTCTAAATATTTCCTCCTAGCTCATTTTTAAACCTACCTAGGAATATTTGAGAAATATAATAACCACAATGATTGAAATACCTATTCCATGGATCGCATAATACTAAAAAACATGATAGCATATCATTACACCAATCCCAATTTAGTAGCTAAATCTCTTGCTGATTCAATATTCTTAAATTTGGCAAAAGCTTTCTTGCCATCTGCGGTACGAGCTGTATTAACATCCACAATTTCTGCCTCATACAATTCTACCAGTTCATCTTTGATCAGATTTTTATCAGCTTTTTCATGGGTTATAAAAATTATTTTGTTCTCTTTTTCAATCATATTGAAAGATTTTTCTGTTATATGTGGCCGAATAATGATGGAACGATCAGAAATACTTCTTGCTCTTTTTTTATTTTGATTTAAATTTTTTTCGGTTGAATATTTATGTTCATTGGTTTTCTTGTTTCTAGATATTGAAAATTTTCTTTTCATTGGTTATTCAATAACTCCATTGCTATATTCTGGGTTGATTTAAATTCTTTTAAATCTTCTATAGCTTGTTTAGAAAAAATTGTTAATCTTACTGGTTTAGAACCAGGGGCAAGATCCAATACACTTAGATCTTTTAATTTCTTGACAGATATTCCAGGAATAGAATTATCCAGTCTACCTATCTTGTCGTCATTGCTTACGATTAATATAGCACTAAGAGGTGATCGTCGATTTGATTTATGTCTTTTTATTGCTTTGTTTCGATGTTTTTGCCCTCTATATAAATCGTCAACTAAACCTATCTTGATCAATACTTGCTTAAGTTCCTTAGATTTTGAAATATTTTCGATATCATTTGATAATACAATTGGTAGATCTACAGCATCAGATATGACATGACCTCTTTCTCGTATCAAGTTAGAATTGGTTGTAGCAGCAATAGCAGAACAAATTGCTAATAATTTTTCTTTTCTATTGATTTTTTTGTATATATTTTTCCAAGATAAAGGAGGATGAGCTAATCTACCATGACGTACGCTTGCCACTCCCGCTGCTTGACCAGAACGTGGAAATCCTTCACCTCTGGCTCTAGCTATTCTAGATATCCCTAGACCTGTATTTCGTGATTCAGCACTTACCATTTGACCTGCAGCAGGATAACGTCCCTGTTTTTGAAAGACATGAGAATTTAAATTATTATATACTCTTTGGATCACTTCGGGTCTAAATGGGGTTGAAAAAACATTAGGTAAATCAATTGATTCCTGTTTCTGTCCATCTAAACTTAATACCTGAACTGATTGTTGTATCTTACTTGTATCATTCTTTTTTATCATTATAATATTACCTCTATGATTTTTGGTTCATTAATTTTCTTTGATGGAGATCTAATAGCATGACGTAATTTAACTAATCGTTTTGGTACTCCTGGAATAGATCCTCTTACAACAATATAATCACCATTTACAATACCAAAGTGCTTGAAGCCTCCAGAAGGATTAATCTTATCAACATTACTGGATATTTTATTGGTGTTATCACTAGTATTGTTATCAGTATTTGACATAATTAAAATTCTTTTATTATATTCGGTTCTTTGATGAAAACCTCGTTGGCCCTGTCTAGCTACAGAATACATTACTACTGCGGGTGAGATAGGTCCAAGAGTTCCAACAGCTCTGACACTTTTTCTTGACTTGTGTTGTTTACGTTTAACACCAAATCGAGTTATTGGACCTTCTATGCCTTTACCACGCGTAATTCCTGAGACGTCAACAAACTGTCCATTTTTAAATATATCACTGATTCGTATTTCTTTTCCAAGTAGATTTTTGAGGTAATCGTATTTAGATTTGATATCTTTTCCTGATACTCCAATTTCATAAACGAAAGGACTTTTTTGTGACAAGTTAGCTTGTTTTGGAAATACTGCAGCTATGGCAAATATTGAGAAAACAGAATCTAGGTTAGATTCAATTTTTTCAAAATTAGTATTGCTATTTTTAGTGTTAAATTTTCTACCAAGATCTTTTGGAAGATCCTTAGCATAAATATCTCCTATTGATTTTTTGCCATATTCATCCCTCTTGTAACATCGTATTCCAATAATAGTTATTGGTGGAGTAGATATTACTGTGGAAGCATTCATAAGATTTTTACCATGATTTGGAGTTTTTTCTCGATCGTCTACAGTCATAATTTGTATTTGACCTGCTTTAAAACCTGCAAATCCTAACAGAGTTGCTTGCTCAGAATTTTCGCTAACTGGCCATGTTCTTATTCTGGCTTCAAGACTTCTAGCTCTAACTCTGGGGTAAAAGGCTAGACTACCACGTCTTGGAGCGCTATGATTTCTATGACCCATTGATACAGCATTGAACTTTCTGATCCCATTAATAAGTTTATAATTATTTTTGTATAAATATGCGTCATTCCCGAGCCATATGAATTAAAAAAAACATAGATTAAGAAATAAAATTATTTTTTAAGGATATTTAATATTGATAATGTTCCAAGTATAGCTTCATCCAATCTAATTGTTTCAGTATTTTGATGTGGAAACATGTTAAGATAAAAAAATTTTTTAGTTAATAATGATAGAGTATTATTAGAAATAAAATCATTCAATCCATGTTTGGGTGACCCAAATATAATCAGGATTATCTCTTTCGAAGAGATAGATTTTCTTAATAGTAGTTCTTTATCTTGTATTGATGTACCGTATTTAGATGTTAAGACAATCGTACTATTTTCTAATGTAATATTAGTTAATTTATTTCTAGAAATTTGATTACTTTTATCCAAGCTTTCTGAATATCCAAGGTTAGAATTACAAATAGTAGATAAAAGAAAGTCAAGAGATGATAATTTTATTATTTCATATCCCCAATATTGCGTGATATCTTTATTCTGTACCTCTATAGCCTTTAGAATTGGAGTGGTAGAAATAAATTTTGCTGTTACAATCTTTCCATTATAACCATTTCCATAAAATAACACCGGTTTATCTAATCCAACGTTAATAAAATATTGATTTTTTTCTCCCATAGATGAATTGTTGATTTTCTTTTTTTGTATTATTCCCATTCGAATATCGCCGACCTTGATCTTTGATACATGAATTTTTTTTACGTGATGTGGTGTTTGAATAGGATGTAAAATTCCAGCATACTGGAGTTCAGGCATTTGACTGTACAAGAATTTACGTAAATATTGTGGGGTATTAAGATAATTCAATATTAAAGGTAATATTTTTTTATCAATTTTGGAAGTAGATGATTTTTTATCTTTATAAATATAGACAGTATTTACACCGAATATAGAAAACGAACGTGCTAGTCTTGATATCTTTATTGTTTTATCTCTCAGGGTTTGTTCATCAGAGAGCGAAGAGTCAGGAATGGCTAAACATATTTTTAGTTTCCTAGATTTCTTAATATCACTATCATCTCGAAAAATAACTATATAACTTGAAACAATCCCGCATATTATTCATCTTTTATTAAGGCACCAATCATACCATTCAAACTATTATTTGCACCAAAGGATACGTTTCTTAGAATACCTTCGCGATCGATTAAAATGGTTGAAGGTGTACCACGTAAAGAATATTGTTCAAAAGTCAATGCAGAATATGTTTTATTTTTGAGGTATTGTTTGACCTGTCCTAATATTTCCTTTTTATTAGATTCAGGATAATTCTTGTAATCAGGTATATTTGAATGAATAAAATCTAAAATATAAGAATCAGAGATATTTGGTTCTATTTTTTGTAATACATCCATTCCTACTGGAAAAGGAATTTTATAAGAAAGTTGATTTCCATTGATTAGTTGACCATATTGTCCAATTGCGTTAAGAGTGTCACCAATTACTTGTCCCGATGTTAATAATAATTCTAAATTTTCCAAAGTATTTTTATCATAATCTTCAAAAGCAGTAGCTAATCCTAAAACTATAACGTCATCTCTAGAATAGTTCTTATAGATTTCAATAGCATTAGGTAAAGAATACATAAAACAACCTGGACAATTCACTTGAAAAACATCAACTAAAATTACCTTTCCTTTGTTTTTATCAATGTTGGTTTGTAATCCCTGAACCCATTTAGAAACATGAATATTTGGAGCAGGTTTGCCTATTTGGACGCTCATTATTAGTTTACAGAACTAACCAACTTAAAAATTACTCCAATAAAATAATCTATTAAAAATTAAGATTATTCATCATCCTTAACATTTAAAGGATTATCTTTAACAGCTTTTGCAAATTTTTGCAATTCAGCATCTGATATTTTTCTCATATTATTTGTATCAGATTCGATAACCGACATTCTTATATGAGATGTACCTGTCTTTTCTTCGCTGACCATGTAAATAGATTCTAATGCTAATTTTCCTGCTTCGTCAAAAGTAAGATCGTTTTTATAGACTTTCTCTAAAAATTCGTTTACCTGATCACTTCCTTGGCCAATCGCAATAGCTTGATAACCAATAAAGGTTCCACTAGGATCGGTTAGAAATAGATTCCCTCCTGTATTATCGACGCCAGCTATTATCAAAGCTACACCAAAAGGCCTAACGCCGGCATATTGAGTCAATTGTTGACACATATCTGCAATATGCTTAGCTACAGTTTCAACATCTACTGGTTCATCATAAATTAGTTTATTACTCTGAGCAAAAAATCTTGCATTATCTACTTGCGCTCTTGCATCAGGAATATATCCTGCTGCTGCAACACCTATATGATCATCAATTTGAAAGATTTTTTGTGTAACATCAGATATTTGGAGTTTACGAGATTTTTCTTCTACGGCAATTATAACACCACCGTTATATTTTATTCCAATCGATATGGTTCCTCGTCTGACAGTTTCAATAGCATATTCAACCTGATATAGTCTACCATCGGGAGAAAAAACTGTTATAGCTCTATCATAACCTGCTGCTGCTGGTAACAATGCAATCGTAATACTTTGTACTGTTTAATTTAAATTTACCTTAATAACATCGAATCTAATGGTCCATGATGAAATTTCTTTTTTTGGTCATCCAAACATATTATCTAAACATCCTAGAACGATAGAGATAACTAAGGATGATTTTTTAACCAAGAGAGGAGATTGTATCGTTGGGATAAAATCGAATAAGGGTTGTGTAGATTTAGATATTAAACTACAGAAATTGATGAAAATTGATGAAATGAAAATGAAAATAGAAATATGTGTAGAGGAGATGAAATATGAAATAAATGGATATGGAAATAATAGAATTACATTAAATCATAAACATGATCTTGTACTAAGAAAAAGTAATTTCATATGTACTAGAACTGCCTCAATATTATGTAATAAATCTTCTTTAGATGTACCAAGAATGATGGTAAAAAGATTACAGAATTCAAATACTAAGGGAATAATGATAATATCATGTAATGATTATTGATATATTAATATTGTATTTTTTATAATTATATTTATGCATAAAAATTTCTACCAGATATTTTTTCATAGGCATAGATATATCTTTGAGAAATCTTGTTAATTATATCGGTAGGTAACGTAGGTGGTTTAGGTTTTTTATTTCTTAAAGATAAATCATCAACCTTTTTTTTAAATCCTGAATTTATTAACCAATCTCGTAAAAGTTGTTTGTCATAACTATCTTGCCTTACCCCTGGTGTATAAGTATGTTTTAACCATAACCTATATTCATCTGGACCTAATGAATCTGCAAGTTGAATATTTCCTTTTTCATCTATACCAAATTCAAATTTAACATCGGATATAATAAATCCGCATGCGTCTAGTAATTTACTCATATCATCATATAATTTCAAAGATGTTTTTTTCAAAAAATCATAGTCTTTTTTGGATAAAATGTTAGGAACTATTTCTTTTTCGATAATTTCTTGATCATGGTCTTCAGATTTTGTGGTCGGATCAAAAATCGAGTATGGTAGTTTCGTAGCTAAAATGGGTCGAAAAGATCGTGGGAGAAGGGATTTACATTTTCCATTTAGATCATTATACCGATCAACAAAACTACCGTAAAAATATCCACGTACTATAGATTCTATTGGAATCATTTGTAATTTTTTAACAAGAATTTTATCATTATCTACTGTTTTTATCATATGATTAGACATTTCAAGTTTATTAAACCAAAATTCCGCAAATCTACACAATACTTCACCTTTTTTTGGTATCAAAGAATCCATAATAACATCAAAAGCTGAAATTCTATCAGAAAAATGAAATAAAAGATTACCATCTTGTGTTTCATATACATCTTTAACCTTACCTCTATGAACTAATTTCATTTTAAGAAAATAAAAACAAGACATGGATAAAACACTTTTTATTAATCTTCTGCAAAATAGTTAAAATATAACAATAAAACATGAATTCACATCAAAGTAAAGATGACAACAAACTAAAATTAAGAAGATTTTTTTTTATTTATCAAATATTAGTAATAGCATATACTACAGGAATATTATGGCTTAAAAGAAATCCTCTTTCTTTAATTTTTTCAGCTATAAGTCCATTTTCATTATTATTTGTTCTATTTGTTATAAGTAATGGTCAATACACACAATTTGCATTAATTGGAAGTTTGGTCATGGCTCTTGTAGGCTATGGTTTAGCGTTAGGACAGGATATATCATATTACAAAATAGAATATAAAATTCAAGATATGTTCGTAGCGTCACCTGTTTCAGCTACAACATATATGATTGGTCTAGCTTTATCAGAGATTTTGTTTGGATTTCCTGCACTGATTGTTTTAACATCATTACTAATCTATTTTGGAATAGAGTTAATTTTTTTACCTTTGATGATTATCACCATATTCATAATTTGGATTACAACATCGGCAATGGGATTTTTTTTATCATCACATATGCTACACATGAAAAATGCTACTCAAATTATTACGTTTATAAACGTAATTATGACCGTACTACCTCCAGTATTTTATTCTGCTGAAATATTACCAGAAGTATTACAATACGTGGCATATTCAATCCCTACAACTCATGCATCAATAATCATGCAATATGCAATAGGTCTGCCTACTCCCGAAAATTGGTCTTTAGAATTGGGTTTTTCAGTTCAAATTTTATTTGCTATTGGTTTTGTGATTCTTGCAAAAACAAAGTCAATATGGCGAGAACCATGATCATAAAAAACCATATACTAATTACTGAGTAAAATAGGTCATGGTGGGATTTGAACCCACGGCCTAAGGTTTACAAAACCTTCGCTCTAACCAGCTGAGCTACATGACCAGTATTGACATATCAAACATCTTAGTACTATAATTAATTCTTTACCAAACTTTTTAATGTATTCGACTATTTAGATAAGATAAGATTGAATGAAAAAAATACAAGTGTTTTTGATCTAAACGTGATAATCCAGAATAAAGACTATATAAATGACCCAGAAGGAGAAACTATTTATCGTGATCTAATTATCAAAAATAAATACTCTAATATAAAATCAGTAAGAACTGCTAAAATTCTGAAAATTAAAATAAATGCTAAAAATATAGAAGAAGCTAAAAAAACTGTAGAAAACATGTGCGAAGAATTAAGAATTTATAACCCTATTGTAAGCAATTGCAAAATACAAGAATGAAAAATGTATAAAATAACAGCAGTTAAAAAAATATGGTCAGTCACTACTAAAAAATACATTCAGATAGCAAAGGTTATTGAATAGAACTTGATGATAAAATTCCATCTATAAGAAGAATGGTTCGCAAGTGCTTGGCTAAATCAGTTACTGTGATAATCCCTACTACCTTCCCATGATCTATTATAGGTAGGCGATGAATTCTATTATTAACCATGCGTTGTACTGCAACGTCAATAGGTGTTGATGGCGTAGCAGAAGTTTTAATTTTTGACATAATATTTCCAATTTTAACTTTAGATGATGATAGTTCTTTTAAACAAATTTTTTTTATAAAATCACGTTCCGTAACGATTCCTACTGGATTATCGTTTGAAAGAACTATTAAAGAACTAATACGATTATCAATCATTAATTTTGCAGCATCATACGCAGTTTTATCTTTTGAAATGGTCACGAGATTTTTTGTCATTATATCTCTCACGAATTCGGTCATGAACTACAGAATATAAGAAATGAAAACCTTATAATTCTATCAATTTTAAATGAAAAATATAATTTTATAATGTGATCGTCAATTTATTGAAGGGAATTTTATTATCTTATACGGTAACTTAGGTATATTCTTGAGATATTCTATGACTCATTTGAAACCTTTGATTATGAAAAAAATTATCAAAAATTTATACAGGAAAGATTAATTAAAATTATCAGAAATGATAAAAATTGGAATTCCAGTATTTCCAGGAAGTAATTGCGATAAAGATGTTCATAATGTGTTAACTAAAAGGTTTAATATTCAAGCAGATTTAATATGGCATAAAAAGAGCGTATTATCAGATTATGATGCAATAATAATTCCAGGTGGATTTTCTTATGGTGATAGACTCAGAGCAGGAATAATAGCTGCTCATAGTCCCATAATAAAAGAAATAAAAAAAATGGCGAATAATAAAATCCCAATTTTAGGAATATGTAATGGTTTCCAAATTTTAATTGAATCAGGTTTACTTCCCGGTGCATTAATAAGAAATGAAAATCTCCAATTTTTATGTAAATGGACAAATCTGATTGTAGAAGAAAATGATACTCCTTTTACCAATAAATTTAAGAAGAAAGAAATTTTCAAAATACCTTCTGCACACGGTGAAGGCAGATATATGATTGATAAAGAGAACTTGAAAAAAATTAAAAAAAATCGCCAGATTATATTTAGATATCATGTAAACAATCCTAATGGTTCAATAGAACGTATTGCAGGGATCGGTAATGAAGATAAGAATATAGTTGGAATTATGCCACATCCAGAACGAGCATGTGAAAAAAAATTATTGGATTTTGGTCTTTCAGCAGAAGCATCAAAAATTTTTGAATCTCTCGTTGAATATGTAAAATAGGATAAAATCTGAAGCAATAAAAGATTATTAATATATAACTGAATTTCTTTAGAAAGATATTTGGAATCGTTAACAAAAGATGAATTAATTTACCTTAAAAAGAGTTTAAAAAGAATCCCAAATCAACTTGAGAAAGAAATAGTTGGAGCAGAGTGGTCAGAACATTGTTCTTATAAGTCATCTAAAAAATATATTAAATTACTACCCACCAAAGGAAGTAGAATAATAATTGGTCCTGGATACGATGCAGGAGTAATTGATGTGGGAGATGGAGATATAATTACAATACATATTGAAAGTCATAATCACCCATCTGCAGTGGAACCTTATGGAGGAGCAGCAACTGGAGTAGGAGGGATATTAAGAGACATAATTTCGATGGGAACAATGCCTATAGCAATTCTTAATGCTCTAAGATTTGGTAATATAACAACAAATAATGAAGACGATAAAATTAATTCAAATGCAAAATGGTTATTGAGAAACGTTGTAAAAGGAATTTCGGATTATGGTAATTGTGTGGGTATTCCGACTGTTGCTGGTGAAGTTGAATTTGACAGGTCATTTAATGATTATTGCTTGGTAGATGTGGCCGCTATTGGATTAGGTAAAAAAAATGAAATTATAAGAAATAAGGTGAATACAGATGATGTTATAGTTTTGGCTGGAGGATTAACAGGGAGAGATGGAATACACGGAGCGTCATTCGCATCGAAGGAATTAGAAGAAGAAAATAGATCAGCAGTACAAATCCCAGATCCATTTTTAGAAAAATTATTAATTGAAGTTACTCGAGAAGCAATTGAAAATGATTTATTAAAAAGTGTAAAAGATTTAGGTGGAGGTGGATTATCATGTTGTTTGTCTGAAACATCATCAAATTTAGGAAAAGGATTTGATATAGAATTATCATCAGTTCCTATAAAATATAAAAATATGAATTCAATAGAAATTATGATTTCAGAATCACAGGAAAGAATGTTGTTTATCACAAGTAACGAAAAAATCAATAAGTTAAGAAATATCCTTAAGAAGTATGAAATACCCTTTGCAGTTATTGGTCAAGTAAAAAACCATAAAAATTTAATTTTGAGAAATAACGGCAAAGTCATTGCCAATATGCCATCTGACCTAATAGCACATTCACCATTATTAGATAGAAAAAGTAGAAAGCCAAGATATCTAAATCAATTAAAAATGAAAAAAATGGAATATCGAAAGAAATTGAATTATAAAGAAATTATACTAAAAATGTTAAGTAATCCAACAATAGCATCGAAAAATTGGATCTTTCAGCAATATGATCAAGAAATTGGGTTAAGAACAATTTTGAAACCAAATAACGTAACTGATGCTTGTGTTATGAAATTAACTGATAATAAATTTATATCCATGAAACTAGATGGAAATTCGAAAATGTGTTATTTAGATCCTTATTTTGGAACATTAGCAATTCTCTCTGAATCTCGAAGAAATATAATTTGTACTGGAGCTGAACCTATAGGATTAGTAGACCATTTACAATTTGGAAATCCAGAAAACCCCGAAATCTTTTGGACATTTAAAGAAACAATTAAAGCAATAATTGAATTTAGTAAATTTAATAAAATTCCAGTAGTTGGAGGAAAAGTAAGTTTGTATAACGAAACTAAAAATGGTAATATTAAACCTTCTCCGGTTATTGGTATGATTGGTTTAATGAATGATGAAAATATGATAACAAAATCATATCCAGAATGTGATTGTGTCTTATTTCTTATAGGTAGTACAAAAAATGAGTTAGGAGGTTCTGAATATTATAATTATATATGGAATTTTGATGGAGGAAAAATACCTAAGTTAAATATGGAGTTAGATAGTATTCATTCAAAAATAATTTTGGAGTTAATTAAGAAAAAAATGATAGAATCTGTGCATGATTGCTCTAATGGCGGATTAGCTGTTGCAATAACGGAAATATCACTTGAAAGTAATAAAGGTATTACGATAAATTTAGATAAAGTTCCTAATGAATGTAAAAAAATCGAGGAGTTGTTGTTTTCGGAATCTCCATCACGTTATATAATTTGTACTACTAAACCCAAGGAAGTTACAAACTATATACAAAAGATAAAAAAAGTAAAATTCGGAATGATAGGAAAAATTGATAAGAGTAAAAGATACATATATTTTAAAAAGAAAGATAAAGAAGTTTGTAAAATAGATATCAAAGAAGCAAGAGAAAAATACGAAATAATTTCTAAAATAATGGAAAAATAAATGAGTAAATAATTTTTATACTATTTTAATAGATTTTGTAGACAAATATTATATTCTTTTGGATTTTCTTAATTCTACGAAATATTCAAGTTGAAAAAAATCGATTATTTATTCACCTTTCATTTCAATTCTGGATTTGAATTTTGGTGTTATTCCTAATGGGGTATAATCACCTGTCGAACAAGTAAAACATAACTCTTCTTTAGGTAAACCTATGGCTTTTGACAGATTTGTTGTATCATTATAATATACTTTATCAGCTCCAATAAGTTTAGAAACTTTGTTATCAATTTTTTTTTCTGTTGAACTGAGTACCTTATTTGCCAATAATTCTTCTTTTGATGGAAAATCTATTCCAGCGTAGCATGGAAATCTTACTGGCGGATAAGTTATAATCATGTGAATTTTCTTAGCACCTGAACTTCTCAAAGTATCGATTATTGACGCAGAACTGGTTCCACGTATAATACTATCATCTATCACTATTACGTTCTTGTTTTTTACAATATCCTCTATAGGTAGAATCCCTTTATTAATTTCTAATCTATCAGATTGATGGGGTTCTATAAAGCTTCTAAGATTTCCTTTATTTATATGCCTGTCTTTGACTAAGCCTTCCTCAAATGGTATTCCTGTTTCTTGAGAATATCCTAATGCAGCTGGACGTGCAGAATCTGGTACAGGTATTACAATATCTGCAGATTTTATAGATATTTTTTTACCAAGAAAATGACCCATTCTTTTTCTAGCTGCATAAATATTAACACCCTCCATGATACTTGATGGATGTGCAAAGTATGTAAATTCAAATGCACAGTGGGCATGAGGATTTTCTGATGCAAATATTTCGCTTTCTAAGCCTTTTGAACTAAGTTTTATTAGTTCCCCAGGTTTTACATCTCTGATTAAATATGCTCCAACAGTAGAAAAAGCACATGATTCAGATGCAACTATAAAAGTATTAGTCTCTTTATGAAAACCCAACACCAAAGGTCTAAAACCTTTGGGATCACGAGCAGCAAAAACAGAAGATTTATTTAAAAAAGTAAAACAAAATGATCCAATCATTTCGTTTTTTAATATTGTAATTGATTCTGCGATATCATTATTTTTTGATATATGTTCGACCAAACGTTTTGTTGCAATTAAGGTATCACTCATTGTTTGAGGGGTAAAAGTGCACCCTCCTACTAAAGTAGATAATTCTTCTACATTAGCGATAGTTCCATTATGTGCCACACATAAATCTTTAACTTTTAGTGGTTGTGCATTTTCTATGCTGCTTTTTCCAAATGTAGAATATCGTACATGTCCTATAGCTGCATGAGATTTGTATTTTCTAACAATATTATTGAACTTTTCTGCATAACTTGAAACTAGACCTATTTGTTTGAATGGTTTTTGACCTGGAACTGCTATTCCCCATGACTCTTGACCTCTGTGTTGTAATGATCGTAGACAATCAATTAGTATAGGAATAACATTCTTTTCGTCTAAAGAGAATACACCAACTACTCCACAATTCTCTCTTACCATTTAAACATCAATAGTTAAGTAGTTCGAACTTATATTTTAACAAATAACAAACTTGTGACAACTTATATTTTAGAATAATAATTCATTGTTAACTTGGATTTAAATAATTATTGAATGTAATACAAAAGATAATTGTTGAATTAATTAGATAAAATAAAAAATATCAAATTTTATTATTAAATTTGAAATTGTTTTAATAAAAAGTTACTAGTTATAGACAGTATCAAGATAAAATTATATTTTTCCAATTCATTTTCTTAGAAATGAACCCCAAAGTGTTTGCTATAGACATAGATGGCACATTAACAGAAAATGGTGGTGGAATGATTCATCTACCTGCTTTACAAAATTTGAGAACTATTGAAAAGATGGGATACAAAGTTATATATGTAACTGGAAGAACTTCTATTGAAGCATACATACTTGCAGTATTTGGTGGAACTACAAAGATTGCAATTGGTGAAAATGGAGGAGCAATAACGATGTCACCACGAAAACATATTCTATTAGGAAGTAAAGAAAAATGTATAGAAGGATATAAAATTTTATCTAAAAATATAGATAATGTAAAAATAAAAGATGTTTTTGATAGAATGACGGAAGTTGTATTGGAAAGAAATTTTGACATAAAATATGGTCAAAAAATATTAAATGAAAACAAGATGGATTTGTATTTATCAGATAGCAAATATGCATTTCATATTAATCAAAGACAGATAGATAAATCAACAGGTTTTAAAAAACTACTAGAGATAATGAATGTTGATCCATCCGAAACAATTAGTATAGGAGACAGTGAAACTGATATTCCATTGTTTGAATTATGTGGATATGGAATAGCATTAAATCATTCAGATGAAAATGTGAAAAAAAAGGCAAACCATATTGTTTCTGGTAATAGTGGCTTGGGATTGATAGAAGCTTTAGATCATGTTGTATGTAATCTTTCAGGAGTTAATAAATGACTTTAGAAAAGGTAATTTATGAAATAGAACAAGTAATCCTAGAATTTCTTAGATCAACCAATAATTTGGATATAGAAAAGAAATATGAAATTTCAGAACCCCCAAATGATAATCTTGGAGATTTAACTACAAATGTGGCTTTTTTAATTTCAAATAAAAATAATACAAAACCATATGAAATTTCGGAAATTATTGTTAAAAATTTTATTCAGCCACATATAAAAAAAAAAAGATTTTCATTATTGGATAATGTAGAATCACATAAATCAGGTCATATTAATTTTAGAATAAATTATTCAAATTTAAACAAAGAATTATTAGAAATAATAAAAAATGATAAAATAAAATTAAAAGATTTAGGACTAGGTAAAAATATAATTATTGAGCATACTAGTGTAAATCCAAATAAAGCTTTACATGTAGGACATCTTAGAAATGTAATACTAGGAGATACATTATATAGACTATTTAAGTCAACAAATTATAATCCAATAGTGCTAAATTATGTCGATGATTCTGGTGTACAAGTTGCAGACATTATTGTAGCTTTTAAATATGCAGGATTTAATCAAGAACCAGATTTAGAAATAAAATATGACCATTATTGTGGTGAAATATATATTAAAATTAATAATAAATTTGACGAGAAACCCGAGATAAAAGAAAAAAGAAAAGAAATCATAAAAGAAATAGAAAAAGGAGATTCAAAAATTGCTGAATATACCAAAAATATAGTAAAAAGAGTATTGAAGGAACAGCTAAATACTTGTTGGAGAATTAAAGCTAGATATGATATTTTAAATGTAGAATCTCAAATAATTGAATCACATTTATGGGAGAAAATATTTACTTTATTAAAGGAAAAAAATATTATTACATATGTAAAAGAAGGAAAAAATAAGGATTGTTGGGTTATTAAATTAAAAGACGAAGATAAAGTAATTATTAGAAGTGATGGTACTTCTACATATATTGCAAAAGATATACCATATGCTATTTGGAAACTAGGATTGATTAATGATCCATTCGAGTATAACGAATTTGAAAAACAATGGGATAATTCAATGTTATGGATTACTAAAGTAAATGATAAAATAAAAAACAAAGAGAAAAATACCCTCTTTACAAAATACTTTAATAATACTGAAAAAGTAATTACAATTATAGATTCGAGACAAACAAGACTTCAAAATATTATTTCAGACATATTACAAAAATTAGATGAAGATAAAAAGAGATACCACTATCTTGGATATGAAAGTGTTGCTTTAAGTTCTAGTACAGTAAAAAATTTAGGTTTTGATGGACAGAATAAAATACATAATAAAGTAATACAAATGTCTGGGAGAAAAGGTATTGTTGTAAATGCAGACGATATTTTAGATGAAATAAAAAAGAAAATACAAACAGAAATATTAAAAAGAGATTCGACTTTATCCGAAAATGAAATAAACATTATTTCTGAAGGAATGGCCATTTCAACAATTAGATATAGCCTAATGAAACAAGATCTGGATAAATTAATAGTATTTGATATAAAAGAAGCTATTAATCTAAATGGAGATACATCTATATATCTACAATACTCGTATGCAAGGGCACAAAGAATTTTAGAAAAATTTAATTTGGAAAATCAAAATAATAAAGAAAGTGAAAGAGACATGAATGATGACGTTACAAGACTACTTGTAAATCAAGAGGAAACAGACCTGATAAAGGAAATATTCAAGATAAATATAATTGTAGGCGATGCTATAAAAAATTTAAGTCCAAAATTAATACCAAAATATGGATACAAATTAGCAACTAAATTTAATATATTTTATGAGACTCTTTCTGTTTTAAATGAAAAGGATGAAAAATTGAAATATGCTAGAATAATATTGGTAAAAGCTTTTACAGTAATCATGTCTACGATATTTGATTTGATAGGAATTCAAGTATTAAATAAAATCTAGTTAAAGATATAAACCATAATATTTTTAATAAAAAATAATTTTACGAAGATAGAACGGAAAAATTAAATATAATATAGTATTTTGAGTTTTCGTATTGATATTAAATTATTAACTATCTTGCATTTAATAAAAATTAAATTATAATTCTGAAAAAGATTTATTTTTAAAAAAATAAAAATCTTTATCAATAATAAGATAATTGAATTTTAACAAATATTTACCCAGTAATAATACATAATAAAATAATGAAAATTAAAGAATCATTTTACGTGATCTTATTTTATAGTTCTAGAAAAAAATGGTTGGTCAAAGTTGAAAGTGGTAAAGAATTCCATACCCATTTGGGAATAATAAGGATGGACGAAGTAATAGATTCAGAGTATGGCAAATCCGTTAAGACGAATTTAGATAAAACAATCTATTTGATAGAACCTACTATATATGACTTTGTAATGAAATCTGAACGACACACACAAATTGTATATCCTAAAGATTTGGGTTTTATAGTAATTAGATCAGGTATAACAAATGGTTCAAAAGTAGTAGAGATTGGTACTGGAAGTGCTGCGCTTACCACATATATTGCTAGTATTGTAAAACCCAATGGTCATGTTTATACCTTCGACGTAAATCCAAAATTTATGGAAGTAGCAAAAAAAAATCTTGTTAAAGCAAATATGTTAGAATATGTTACTATGAATAAGTATGATGTTCATTTGGGATTAGATTTAGTGGATATAGATTCAGTAATTGTTGATTTAGGCGACCCTTGGACAGTAGTTGGGCCTTTGTATAAAATATTAAAAGGAAGTGGATCGTTTTTGGCCATTTGTCCTACAATGAACCAACTTGAAAAAACTTCGATAGCATTAAAAGAAAATCATTTTATAGATATTGAATCAGTAGAATTATTTATACGTAACATTGAAGCACGAGAAGGTATGTCTAGACCATCTATGAGAATGATAGGTCATACTACATACTTAATTTTTGCACGTAAATCAATCACTAATCAATAACTAATTTATGAAAATAAGTAGTTATCATGACATATTTTTACCAAATAATTTATTAATATTATTAGCATAAATCTAATCACTATGAAACTACATTATAACAAAAAAAATTTTTTTAGTCTGATGATTTTGTTCATAGGAATAATGATGATGATACAGACTGTAAGTTTGTCGTTTGCACAAGAATTACCTAGTGATGAATCCAAATTACAGGAAATGGTATCAGACAGTTTAGAGTATGTCCATAAAGCTGATCTTAACAGAGCTGCTATGAATATATTATTAAATGGTATAGAACTTGAAAATGATGAATTCATAATACTATACGATTCAACACCATTTGCAAGTAAAGGACACATTGCATTGAATATACCATGTGATCCTGAAAATCCATATGATCCAACAATTAAGGTATTGGTCGGACGTGCACCAGACATGTTTGTTATGCCTGTAGGATATGTAGAGCAGATTTCATCACCTCCAAAAATGTGTGTATATCATGGACAATTTGGATTTGGAGATCCAGTAACAGATGTAATATTAAAATATATCTCTAATGATGAATCAGACGATTCGATTACATTTGATGGACCACACTCTATAGCAATAACAACACATGAATCTTACATTCCACTTGATAAATCATTCAAAGAAGAACATCACAATGCAACACAAACAAGTAATTAAATCATTTTTTTTATTATAAATTGTAGGTTGCTATTATAAGAAGATATATTTAAAATATAGATGAGAGATATCTAAGATTATAGTTATTAGTGAAAGCTGATTTTATAAAGCGTTATGAAAACATACAATTAACGTTTTTTCAATTCATATAAAAAATATGGAATAGATAAAAGCAGAAACATGAACACGATCTATTACGTTAGTAGAAAAGGATCAGACATATTTTTATACTCATTTTTCACACTTAAATTGCTGTAACAGAAAAATAAATTATCATAATTCTTGTTTGTCTGAATGGATCGTCTATGATAAGAATATAATTCTAACTGTAGTTTTTCTTTTGAAAAATTATTCTTTTTATATAATAATCATTTTAATCCAATAAATATAATATATTCAAGTGTATAATGATACTGAAAATAATCAAGCATTTATAATGTTTAGTTTATAATATAGATAAAATTGGGTCGTAAAGATTGGGATTATATTGGTGTTCCTAAATTGCTAGTAAAAAGACTAGAAAATTTTCTTCAAACATCACAAGCAAAAAAATCAGGAATATTTAACAAGTCTGAACTTTTACGAAATGCCATTATTAAATATTTAGAAGAACAAGAAAAACATCTCGACAATATTGAATCTATAGAAGATTTTGTTTTCGATATTAAACAGGGCGATCATATTCTGATTACGTATAATAATAATCAACAATTAGCTGAAATTGTGATTTCGTCAATGAAAAGGAGTATCAACAATAACCAACTACTAGTATTTTTCATATCAAAAAATCAAGAAGAGATATTCTCACAAATTATGGAAAAAATAGGAGATTCAACTTTACTTTACAATAGACAAGATATAATCCTAATTCACACCGATGATCATTATGTTGATGGAAATTATTCAATGGAATCTATTTTTGCTAAATTCAGAGAAATTAAAAAAATTGCTGAAAAAAATTCAAAATCTGGATTAAACATAATTGCCACAATAGCTGGAGATTTGTTTACCAATAGAAAATATAATGATGCCATATCTATTGAATCGAAGTGTCACAAGTCTATGAGTATATTTGATATTCCAGTTACATTGTTGTGTCTTTATAAGTCTATACCAGAAGAATTTGCAAATATAAGTATAGAAAACCATGATGTAGTCATAAAACACATTATTACTAAAACAGGCATTAATTAGAGCAGAAGTAATAAAAAACTGTAGATTATAATCTAAAAAATAATACCATTAAATTTAAATAAAGTCATTTTTAGATTCCAACTAAATTATTTACTTTATTTACTTGGAAAAATCTGATTTTTTAAATCTTTATTTAAAAATAACATGATAAATAGAATCAAGATAATTCATAGATATTCACTATTTTATTATATAAGCCAAAAAATAAGACTATATTTACTGTAAGATTACAGTAAGTGAGAAATTTTAAATAATATAAAAAAATTATTATGTTTATGTTGTTAGACAATAAAATAATAACATTGTCAATTGCAGCAATTCTAGCTGTATCATTGATAACAAGTACAAACCTCGGAAGTCAGGAAATTTTTGCACAGGAAAAAATAGAAGGTACACTTACATCTCCTTCTGGAGACAATCCATTTGGTGGAGAAGATACAGGTACAATAGAAATAGAATATGATAAAAATAATGTTTCTATTATGTCAGAATTAAATAAATCACCATCGGAAGGCATGGTTTTTGAAGGTTGGTTAGTTGACCCAGACACAGGATACAAATTGAGTACTGGATTATTAGATGAGAATAATGCACAAACATTCGAGCAAGTAATCGTTAATCCATACATTTACAATGTATATGTAGTAACAGAAGAACCGTTAGAAGACGTAGATCCAAATGCTAATGTTCCAGTAGGCGGATTTGCACTTCCAAGTCCATTCGGACAATAATTTTTTTTAAACTTAGAATAATCTATTGTAAAAAAGATGAATAAAATAGACAATCATATCTTAAGAATAGAATCTGGCAGATCATGATGTAAAATGAAAACTATGCAAATTGTATCCTTTCAAAAGGATCATAAAGATGAAATAATTTATGGAATCAAAAATTTTCCTATAGACAAAATGACTTTAGTTTGTTATGAAACTGACAAGAATGAAGCAAAAAAATTTATTGATGAGATAAAATCAATTTTAAAAATATCTTTTGAAATAATATGTGTAAACAAACAAAATGTAGTGATGGAAACCATTGAAAAATTATCCATAATCATATCGACGTCGAAAAAGCAGTTTAATAACATCTTAATGAATATAAGTACAGGAGATAAATATTTAATATCATCTTGTTTAACATCAGCTTTTATCAATGGTGTTAAGACTTTTGAAATTAATGACAAAAGTAATTTGTCTATCACAACACCGTTAATCAAATTGACATATAATGAGGTAATTTCTGAAGAAAAGATACATATTCTTAAATCAATTTCAAAGAATATCGAATGTCATAGCCTTACAGAATTGCAACGTGTATCAGGATATGGAAAACCTCTATTGAGTTATCACCTAAATGGATCGAGAAATTCAAAAGGATTGATAAGTATGGGTTTAGTAGAAATAGAAAAGAGTAAAAGAAATAAATGTATTAGACCTACACTAATAGGTAAATTACTTTCTATAGACAATGTGTTGATTTGAAATTTAATCAAAGTGAATATGTACCTATTTAACTTCTATATAATAATATACAAATATTAATAAATTATTTTATAAAACTTTTGAAAATTTTAATAATTTAGTATTTACAGTAAGATTACAGTAAGGCATAAGTGTTATATATAAAATCTGTAATGATTAAAACGATGAAAATCGATACAAAAAGAATCGTATTAACATTACTAGTAATACTAGCAATAACACCAGTAACGTCAATGCAATTGCTTGGTCAAAATATTATTAATATTTTGCCATCAATATATGCACAAGAAGATGATGATGATGTAGCTCCAGCTCCACCATCAATTGGTGCAGATATCCCATTAACATACTTTGGTCCAGCTCCTGCAGAAGTACAAGAAGAACTGATAGGTCCAGTACAACTTTTACGATCTGGAACAGTTGATCTTGATGAAAGTACAATTACTTTGCCTTTGTACGAAGGTAAGATGGCTGGAGAAAATGGAGAAAAAGTATGGTATGTAGTTACCGAAACTACAGATAAAGGTAATGCAGATGCACTAGGCATTAATTATTCTCCAAAGTTAATTTATAGTGAACAAGGAGCACGTACTGCAACTCTTGCCAATAACACATTAACATTCCAATCAGGTACAGTTGATTTTAGTCCTGAACATAAGGTAGAACCAGGTGAAGAACCAAATGCATTTCCACCAACAGAGGCAAAACCAGGTGCAGTAGGAGATAAAGATTACAGTCCACTAGTATTGATTGAAAATGCAGGTAGTCACATATATAATGCACCAATTATAGCTTATGACGTAGATGCAGATGATATAACATTTTGTGATGGAAATCCCGATTATTCTTTAGTTCATGACAAAGTGGTAAATATTTGTCCTGAAGAAGGAACAGTAACATTAAAGTTGACACCAGGATTTAGCTTCGCACGCCCAGTATTATACATAAGTACAGATGCAAGTGCAGAACTTGCAGCTGCATTAGAAAGTGTAACTTTGGCACCAAAATTAGCTGCTATTCCAACAGGACATGATGATAGTCTATTTAGCGCAGCTGAAAGAATATTTGTTACAGCAAATGGACCAACAGGAGAAGATAATCCACAAAGACAAGGACTAAACAGTGCATTGATGGGAGAAGGTTCGCCATTAAATGTATTAGGAGGAATTCCAACAATAGCTACTGATTATAGCCCGCTTTGGGATGTAAACCTTGGTGAATGGACAGAAGAAGCGATCAATAATGGATATGTTTCCAGAGTTACAGAAGAATTCCAGATTTTAGGTCTGGTTGAAGAAGGCTGGATAACTGGTCCAGGAGGAGAAGAATACGGTTCAGTAGACATGATTGTAAACTGTCCTATAGTATTTAGATTCCTTTAATTTTTTTATTTTTCAATGAAATTAATATCAAGTAGATTATTCGATATGTGCGAATAAAAATATAAAATCATAATTTCCAGCATCAAATTAATAGTAATTATCAATTTTTAAATGAAAAATATTTACATTTATTTTAATTTACACAAATAGCAAGTTATTTATTTGCGAAATAAGTCATAATTTAAGTTTTAATTTAAGAATTTATAAACTAAATTATTCATAATTTATATTCTCACAAAAATCAGAATATGGATAATAGTATTTGAATTTATTAAAGGAAAATTTAACTCTAATTGTTCTTTTAATTGGTATTTTATTTTCTATGATGTCAGGTGTATTATTTTCATCAACAGGATTATTTTTTGAACCATATCTATTAGTATGGTTAGGAATAATACTATATGTAAACTTAATTCAATTAAATCCCAATGACTTAAAAAAAGCATTTATCAATCCAAAGAAAATAATCATATTATCTATTACGAAATTATTAATAATTCCAATTTTCATGTTCATTATTTTATTTATTTTTGAACCTGAATTAGCTTTACCCATTGTATTATTATCTGGAATTTCTACAGGACTAGGAGCTCCTTTTGTAATTAATTTTATTGGTGGGAAATTATCTGAAATAATTGGAATTATTACAATAACATCAATTTTAGTTACATTTACATTACCTTTTATGATTTTTTTATTATTTCAAGAAGAATTTAATATACCTATTATGGATATGATCATAATTCTGGTATTAGCGCAATTTTTACCGTTGATTCTAGGATGGTTAACAAAAAAATTCGTTCCCAATGTCAAAGAAATTATAAATAAATTCTCGACAATAATTTCCTTCATTTTTATCATTTTAATAAACTTCACAATGTTTGCAATATTTTCGGATTATTTTTTTCAAGATATCTCATTTGTTATAACAAATATAATAATTGCATCAATGTTATTTACAGTATACGGATTAATTGGATATTTTGTAGTGATAACGATTAATAGAAAAAAAGAAATTACTAAAGAAGACAAAATAACAGGTTTTACATCTATGGCATATATTAACAATATAATTATTGCTGTATTTGCATTAGAATTTTTTAGTATAGAGGTTGCTGCATTAGCAGTTTTTTATAATATCCCTTATTATTTTGGAATTCTCATTTTGAAAAAGATTTATTCTATGAAAAATTATAAATAAAAGGATTATATAGCTAATCAGAGCCACATAATACAGAGTATTCATTTATATAATAACAAGAAAATAGTCAATATATTTAATATTTATTATTAATCTATACTTGATCGATATTAAATCTTTTAGTAAATAAGAACCATTTATATATTTTTATTTTACTATTAAAACCGAACAATTAGAATATGTTACTATACTATCAGCTGTACTTCCTAACAATAATTTTTTAAAACCAGTTCTACCACGAGTACCAATCACAATCAGATCAACTTCATTTTGTTCGGCATAATCAATTATCGCTCCAGCAGTTGAAAGAGGACTAGATATTACATCTTCTCTTATTGTATGAGGTTTATCATCTTCTTTAATTTTTTCTTTAATTTTTTGAAACCATTTTGTTGCTTCTTTTTTATAATTATTAAGATAGTTTTCGGTTACCATACCGAATACACCAGAAGAATCGCCAGATCGAATTTGAGATGGTACCACAGATAAAATAGTTAATTCGGATTTATATTGTATAGATAACGACAAAGCCTTGTAAGCAGCTCGGATTGAATTTTCTGATCCATCAACACAAGTTAATATTTTTTCATAATTATCAAGATCCATTAACTAGTTGAAGTTAAAGTTTATAATATATAAATACAATATTTAATTTTAGGTTAAATTAATTAACATTATTATTGAAAAATAATTAAGATTTTATAGAATTAAAAAAATTATTCGGGCAAAATATAAATTAAAACCTTGTAAAAAGTAATGAATACAGTATATTAATAGAATAAAAAATTAAAATCTAAATTTGTCGACGTCTACAAAATAAGTTACGAATAAATTAAATAATTACGGTAAATCCATCTCGTCGTCAATAGAGTAAATAAAAACTTTTCCATGTATATCCCCAGATTGCTTTATATCATTGATAATATTTTGTGTTTCGGAATCTGGGACTACCACTTCAAATCTTTTCCTGTTTTCATATTCAGGAGTATATTTTTTGCCGGTTTTGTAAACATGTACAATTTCTTCTTTTTCTTGTCTTTTTATTTTACCTCTTCCCGAAATATCAAAATAAGATATTCCTTGTATATGTTCATTTGATAGTAAAACTTTGTTAATTTTTTCAAAATCATCATCTCTAGTATAAAATATTAATCCTTTCATAAAAAAAATTAGGAAATTAAGATAATTAACTATTTTAAAGATAATTCTGTTTATATTCCATCATTTTCATTGAAAAGCTAATAGAAATATTTTTACATATTTCCAATAAAGAAATACAATTTGTATAAATACAAACCTTTGTCATTTGCCTAATAATTGATTCAAGAATTACAGTACGACAAAATGAGTTATTAATCTATGTGATTGATTAAATCTATCTGTTTGATCCTTATGTTTCTGGATCCTATTAGAAAGTAGGAAAAATGTATATTTGAGAATGATTTCAGAACATCATTTCACAGTTCAAGTATCTTAGAATATTGTCTAAGAATAAATAAATTGTTTTAAATGATTTTAATATTGCAACAATTATAAAGAATAATGCAATTTAGAGATTTTTTTATTATTTAAAAATACAATAGAATATTTTGTGAAAGTAATCATATTTATATACGTCATATGATCGAGACATATAATAAATATAATTAATTATTATTTTTGACGAAATCAAACTATACTGAAAATAAACAAATTAAGTGCAAAAAATAGAATAGAAGTTTCAGATCAAGATATGACATGCGGTTATCAATTTTTACAAGATATCTTGAGTTTATGAATCAATCAAAATGTATTTCGTTATTATAAGATTAAACTATGATTTTAAGATGAAAATATACATTAGTTATATTTTGTTTTAGAATTTTTGATTGAAGATATTAAATTAGACGTATATTCCAATAGTTTATGCAAAGAAAAGTAAAATATTATTAAAAAATTGTATTAAAAATTATTTTTTAATTATATTTTCTTTTTCAAAATAATCTTTTAATTGATCAAGATCATATAATGGTAAAGAACATGAAAAATTTTTACATACTAAAACACATTCATCATAACTATAACTACTATCTTTAAGATTCTTGTTTAGTTGATTGAATAGAGAATAAGAAGATAGTTTATTCATATTATCATTATTTTTAATGTCTATTATGGATATAATTGCATTTGGAAGATATTGTTTATCAATCCATAACTCTGAATCGGTTTTTTTAGATACATCGTTTTTAGAATTATTAATATCTTTATTTTTAAAAATTAGTATTTCCAAAGGTTCTTGAAGATATTGATAAATAGAAATTAATAATTGTCCAAAACCGAAAGGATTTTCTCGAGCTGCACGTGAGCAAGATTCCATAATATTTAATGCTTTTTTATAATAATTCTCATTATTGGTTATACGATACAATCTTAATAAAATATATGCAGCCATAGAATTCCCACTTGGTATTGCTAAATCATAAAAATTTTTAGAACGGACAATTAAATTTTCATGATCATCTGAAGTAAAAAAGAAATTATCATTTTTTTGATCCCAATAATATTCTATCATAGAATTAGTATAATTAATTGCTTTTTCTAAATATACATAATCTGAATCTATTGAAAAGAAATCAAGTAAAGAATTGATGTAATAAGCATAATCATCTAAATAACCGTTAAGTTTTCCAGCATCGTTTTTAAATGTTCTTAATAGACGATAATTATTATACTTTAATTTACTCTCTATAAATTGAATCGCATTTCTTGCAAACATATAATATTCTAAATTATTAGTAACTTTATAACCAGACACAAATGCAGAAATCATTAATGCATTCCATGATGTTAATATTTTGTCATCTAATCCAGGCGGTATTCGTTTAGCTCTTATCTCATATAGTTTAGACAAATGAGTATCTAGTAAATTCTCCATATCTATAGTAGACATATTATGTTTTTTAGAAAAATATTCCAGCGAGGAAGTTATATTTAAAATATTTTTTCCTTCAAAATTCCCTCCTTCGGTAATATTAAAATATTCACAAAATATATCTGATAATTTTTTATCTTTTAATATATCATCTATTTCTTGTTTTTTCCAAACATAATATTTTCCTTCTTCACCTTCAGAATCTGCATCTTGTGCAGAATAAAAAGCAGACAAATCGTGACTAGTCATTTCTTTGATCACATAATTAAGAATTTTATTTACCAATTTTAAGTATTTATTTTTCTTTGTAATCTGAAATAATTCTGAATATAGTTGAACTAGTAAAGCGTTATCATATAACATTTTTTCAAAATGTGGTACTAACCATTTTTGATCTGTGGAGTATCGAGCAAAACCTCCTCCTACATGGTCATGAATTCCACCTTGAAGCATTTTAGTTGCTGTGAATTCAACAAAATTTAAAAATTGAGTATTTCCTGATAAATCATAATATCGTAATAAAAATAAAAGATTAGATGTATTTGGAAATTTCGGCGATTGTCCAAAACCCCCATGAAGAGGATCTGCTATTTGAAGTAAATTTGATGCAGACTCTTTCAAAATAGATCTATCTATTTTAAGCATATTTTCTTTGGATACTAAATTACCTGATGATGCAATTAAAGAATTCATAAATTCACTTGTTGCTTTTTCCACTTCATTAGATTTCGTTTTGTAGGTTTGAGACAACGATTCTAATAAATCACCAAAACCAGGAATTCCGTATCTAGCATGTTTGGGAAAATATGTTCCAACATAGAATGGTTTTTGATCGGGGGTTAAAAAAACAGATAATGGCCAACCTCCATTTCCAGTTGCAAGTTGACAAACCTTTTGATATACATCGTCAATATCAGGACGTTCTTCTCTATCAACCTTGATATTAATGAAATTTTCATTTAAAATAGAAGAAATGTTTTCGTCTTCAAAAGATTCATGTGCCATAACATGACACCAATGACAAGAGCTATAACCAATACTCAGAAATATTGGTTTATTTTCTTTTTTTGCCTTTGTTAGAGCATCATCATTCCATGGATACCAGTCAACAGGGTTATTAGCATGTTGTAATAAATATGGACTATTTTCATTAATTAATCTATTAGTAAATTTCTTCATAAAGATATAATTTAGAATGTATTAACAATATTATATTTTTTCTATTCGATCCATTCAAAAGTTAGATATTCTAACTTTACTTATTTCAATACGAAAACAGAATATTTATGAAAATCAGGAGGTAATATTCGTTTCAGTAGGTAGATCTCGTAGAGAAGGTGGAATTTCAGCTTTAGCAGCATCAGGTATTTCTGCTGGAGGGAGATTATATTTTTCTCTTAATGTTATTTGTTGTTCTTTTAAAATATCATCTGAGAATGATGGCCCGATATACCCAAAACTAAGCCATAACACATATACAAGAAATAGACTTATTGCCATAACACCTAGAGGTAAACCATAATCTTTTACTATTTTTGGAGTAGACCTACTAGTTTTTGATAATATTGTGTCCTTAGTATTGCTCAATTCTTTTTCTTTGTTATTGTCATTAGTATTGCTCAATTCTTTTTCTTTGTTATTGTCATTAGTATTGCTCAATTCTTTTTATTTGTTATTGTCATTAGTATTGCTCAATTCTTTTTCTTTGTTATTGTCATTAGTATTGCTCAATTCTTTTTCTTTGTTATTGTCATTAGTATTGCTCAATTCTTGTGTCTAGAATTAATTAAAGTGTAATATTAACATACTTTGTCAGATTCAAGAAAGTATTGATATAGGATATTATAATCATTTTTTTTCAAATATTTTTATTGCATTAGGTGGACAAACATTTTCACATGCAAGACAAAATATACAATCTTTTTCTCTAGCCATAAATGGTTTTTGTTCTGAACCTGGATGTCCAGGAGTCTGTAGCCATTCATATACATTAACAGGACAAGCTTCAATACATGCACCATCACCTACA
>JBNAIF010000031.1:0-3063 GCA_050043595.1 Nitrososphaeraceae archaeon
TATAGTAATTTGTCTATAATTTTAATTATATTCAAATTGTTGACTAAAATGTTAATTATTTTAAATCATATTAGTAAATTATAAATATCAGATTTCAAAGTGTGATATTTCCAGTAGAAAAATATGAAGTATTATAATAAAAGTTAATACTAAAGAATGATACTAAAAATATACATAATAAAATTCCCCTACATTTCTACTGGAACATATTATAATATTAATAGCAGTTAACTAATTATCAATTTTCAATTTGTTTTTAAGTAACATGCAATAATATAATAATTTACATAAAAAGGATTATCAGAAGTAATTTATGTATTATGATGATAAAAGTAATTCATAGAGCTTAATCTAAAAAATACGTTTTAACGATTTTATTCAAATATAATAATTAAGATCAAAACAATAATGATGAAAAAATATAGGCCAATACAAATCTAATATTATAATAATAAAAAGATAATAAAAAACAAAATTAAAAATAAAATATATTATTATTATGAATGTAAACTCTGTGACAACTATCATGACATTTCAAAATATTATTTAGAAAAGATTGTTTATTTTATACTTGAACAAATATAATTTGTTTAAAATTTGTTATATAACTTTAAGATGTTCTTAAAACGTTAAAGACAATTTTTTTAATGTTATTTAATAACAGTAAATCCTATGGTTTTAGAAATTACCAACAATAAAGAATGGGATGAATTAATAGCCGATAAAAAAATAACATCAGTAGCATTTTGGGCACCATGGTGTCCTTTTTGTATTTCACTGAAACCCATCTTTAATTCAATATCTAATGGATTTGAAAACATAAACTTTGCGAGAATAAATGTAGATGAACAATCTAGTTTGGCGACAAAATATGGAGTACAAAATATACCTGTAATCAAGTTTTTCTGCGAAGGCAGAGAAATAGGAGAAATAATTGGATATGTTCCAAAAAACGTTTTAAAAGAAAAAATTAACGAGACTATAAAAAATAGTCAAAAATGTATATCCAATATTTCTGTTAGAAAGTAACAAATAGAAATTTAGTTTCATTTACCGATTATTGCAAAGACAATTTTTATTTTTTATATGTTAATTTCTTTAAAGTAAAAAAATATTTCTTAGTATATAAACTTGAGAAAAATAGTGACCTCTAGTTGAATAAACTATTTTAATTATATATTGAAATTACTAGCAAAAGTTTAAGGACATATAGCTAAAATAGATTGAAACGGATTTTAATAAAAAAAGATATTTTTTAATTCCTTAAAAAATTAATCACGTCGTTGAACAAACAATTTCATATATTTTCGTAACATTTTTAATAATAGTCAATATAACATTAAACATGGATTTATTTCATCACAAGGTCCATTGCGAAAAATGTAATTTAAAATTTAAACATTATGATGAACTAGTACAACATTCTAAGGTTGTACATCATATTCATGCGATTAAGTGTGATGATTGTCATCCTCCAAAAGAATTTTTGCATGAAAAAGATAGATTACATCATCAACGTGAAAAGCATAAAACAGAGATATACAATAGAATACACAGAGGAGAATTCAATCAAGACAAGACCGATAAATCACTTCAAGACAACGTTGACAAAGCCACAAGAAACTTTAGTGATAATTTCTAAACTAATCCTTTTTTTTAATAGAATTTAATAAATATGTAAAAATTAGTAGACCTTTATTATATCTTTTAATATAATTTGTATTTGACGAAGTATTGTTTATTTATTTGATTCTCGTTATATATCATAGCACAGATATGATGGGTATAACAAAAAAAATACATAAAATATATCTTAAACATGAGAGAGTACCATTTTATTTAGGAGACAATGAATTGCATGATCATTATGTGCCGATTGGAAATGATAATTTATGTGATGATTTTTCAGTATACTTTACAAATATAGTACCAAAACAAGGAGGAAGATTATACATTGACCCGTGTTATGGTCATCTAATTATATCAAATGATTGCAAATCCAAACCAATTCCAAAAGATGTTAGATTTTGTCCATTTTGTGGTGAAAGCATCAAATTAGTTTTAGCAGGATAAATAGAAGATCAATCAGGTTTTTATTTTTTTATTGTAATGTTGTTTTTCAATCGATATTAATTTGGATTTATAGAGTATACTAATATATAATAATGAGGCAACTATTACACAAATATTTTTTGTTTTCTCAATTTTCTTTTTGTATTAAAATTAAATCAAACGTATGTCATTAAAAAATTAATTTGAATTTAGATAATAACTAAATTCTTTTATTTAACTATGTAATAAAATTCAAATTAATTTAAATAATATTTCCAATTTTTC
Organism: Nitrososphaeraceae archaeon; assembly: GCA_050043595.1. Classification (GTDB taxonomy): domain Archaea; phylum Thermoproteota; class Nitrososphaeria; order Nitrososphaerales; family Nitrososphaeraceae; genus TH1177. Next base: position 2,338 of record JBNAIF010000031.1, read on the forward strand.
AAGGTAAAGATATACACAATATTTAAACATAATCATATAAAAACTAATAATAATCGAATAAGTGATAAAAAGAAAAGGATGATGAAATTTCATCCTATGATTTAGATGTTCTTCTACAGTATATATAGAATTTTAAAAAGGATATATTTCAAATGTTTCTATTTTTTCTTGAATATATTAAAATTATTTACTTCTATAATGTAGTAATTTAATAATGATTAAATGAATAAAAGTTATAAATATTCAGATCTTATGCTGTTAAATTCTATATATCAGAAATTAAAAATAACACCTTTTTAATAGTAAAAATATATTTATATTAATTGTTTAAAATTAAATTTATTAAAAACTTAAATTAATATATAAATTAGAAATAATTATTTATTTTAATTGTAGTAGATTAATTTATCAACTGGATATTCCCTCTCATAGTTTCTGGATGATATTCGCAATAATATTCTAATTTCTCATAGTTTTGTTTTGGTTGAAAGTTAATTTTATCAGATGATCCTTCTTCGATTTCCGCACTTTCGATTATTTCATCACGATCTCCATCACTCAGTATTTCTTCAATAACAAGCTCATGTTCTTCTGAATCATTTTCTAGGCTCTTTACTGTAATCTCAGTATCCATTATTGACGATATATTTAATGTGGGATTAACTAAACCGTTTTCATCTACCCAAACGTAACTACTATCAACAATTTCCGCGGTTAAAGTTATTG
>JBNAIF010000032.1:0-6869 GCA_050043595.1 Nitrososphaeraceae archaeon
ACTTGCTTTTCTAAACAACACTGTAGGAGTATTTGAAACAGAAGTAGATGAATCAGGTATTGGTGTTGTAAAGATTTGGGAATGGAAATAACATGATGAAAAAATAAATAAATCAGATTTTTATTATTAATTATTATAAAATTCTATTGATTGTCCATTAGCATACTCTTTTTTATTTGATATCATATCATAAATCTTTTCTGCAACATCTTCAGGTTTCATCAATTTCATATCAGATATGGTAGATATATCAAACCCCTGATTAACTACATCTTTCATCATTTTTGTATCTACACCTCCAGGACATAATGCCATGACTTTAATATTTTTATCAGCAAATTCTTTAGCTAAACTTTCAGTCAAACCTATCAATCCAAATTTGCTTGCACAATATGAAGATAGATTTGCAAGACCAATTTTTCCTGCAATAGAGCTAATATTTATTATCATACCACCAGATTTATTTTCAATCATATATGGAAGAACTTCCTTAGTAAATAGAAAAACACCTTTTAAATTAATATCAATCATTTTATTCCATTCCTCTTCCATTGTATCTAATATTTTTTTATAATTATCAATACCTGCATTATTAACAAGAATATCAATCCTTCCAAATCTTTTAATAGTTTTATCTACAAGAAATTTTACATCAGAATATCTACTAACATCACACTTTAATCCTAAAATATTATCTTTTTTTGAAGGAAATTTTTCATATATTTCTTTTATAGTAGAGTCTACATTTTCCTGATTGCTTGAAGATATTATTACATTCATTCCATTTTTTAATAAAAGTAATGCAGTTTCTTTTCCTATGCCTCTTGTACTTCCAGTAACAATAGCTGTATATTGAATTTGTTGGTCTTGTTTTGCTTGTTGTTGGGTATTTTGTAAATTCATAATATTTAGTATCTGGTTTAATTTAAAAATAATTATTCTTAAAAATTAAAATTCAATAAATAAAATCTAAATACAAGTTAGCAGTATCTCTATATTGGACTCATTTTCGCACCGCTATCGGTATTACTCCAGACGTAGTTTCTCGGGTTCACTATTTTGAATTATTGTATTTTAAATACTGATACAATTGTGATTTTAAAGGAAAAAATAATATTATTTTATTTTTTGCTAATTAAATAACGGTCATGTATAAAATTAAAGCATGCTTTTTGGTTTTTTATCTATTATTAAAGTAGTCTGTCCAAATTCTTTTGGCAAATCAATAGATGTAGCATTATTTGGAGTTACTTCATACTTTAATGCCTTTTTATTAGAATCATAAACAGGATTAAACACTTCTAGTATTGCAGTATCTTGTTTATCCTTATTTGAATCTACAACCAATACTGCATTAGGTGCATCTACTGCAAAACTATTTTGTCCTGTACTCCAATTACCTATAAAGTCTGAAGTTGTCATGGATTTTACAATTCTATCCGGTCTATCAGAAAACAATATTGTCTTATTAGAAACATCATTTAATTCTAAAGAATAAGCAGTTGCATTGATTTCAGTAATAGAACCAGAATTAGCATGTTGTATTGCAAAGAACTTTGGTTGTTCTGAATCTGTTGCATTCTCTTGTGTGTAAACTGAATTTAATGATGTTGTAATAGCAACGAATGATAGTAGTGAAAACAATATCCATACAGTTAAATTATCTTTCATTAATCGAATGTAAGTATTAAATTATTTAAATTTCATGATTACAATCTTCAAATTAGATAATTAGACCCGTTGCAAAAATGCACCGCAACCCGACGGGCAGAAGATTTTTAGATTAACTATTTAAAACTTAAACTAGTTAGGTATACAGGAACAGCCTCCTGTAGTACAACATCCACCATGATCTATAACTAAAGTAGTCTGTCCAAACTCACTCGGCAGATCAATAGATGTAGAATTTTCTGCAGCAATTTCATATTTTAATGACTTTTTATTTACATCATAAACAGGATTAAACAATTCTACTGTTGCTGTATCTTGCTGTCCTTCTTGCTCATCTACTCCTAAAACTGCATTAGGTGCATCAATTGAAAAACTATCCTGTCCTACAGTCCAATTTCCTATAAAGTTAGTAGTACTATCAGAAGTAAATATCCTGTCCGGTCTATCTGAAAACAAAATTGTCTTACCTGATACGTCATTTAACTCTAAAGAATATGCAGTTTCATTAATCTCTGAAATAGAGCCAGATTGTGCGTGTTGTATAGCAAAGAATTTTGGTGCATCTGAATATGTTGCATTTTCTTCTTTTCCATATACTAATATAGTCATTGATGTTCCAATAACAAGAATTGAGAGTGTTGAAAGTAAAGTTACTAAAGTCAAATTATTATTTTTCATATACTGGAAATTGACGTTCTATTATTTAAAATCTATTTTATCAAAACAATAATTAGACTCTACTTTTCGCACCGCTATCAGTTTTACTCCCTATTTCTGATTGAAATACAACAAAAAGTTGAAAATAAGATAATTAGGCAGTCAAGTAATCGATGGTGCAACTGTATCTGGATCTATTATTAAAGTTGACTGTCCAAACTTATTTGACAAATCAATAGAAGTCGCATTATCTGGCGTTATATCATACTTTAATACATTTTTATCTACATCATAAACAGGATTGAATAATTCAACAATTACGACATCTTGCTTTCCTTCTTGTTCATCTACTACTAATACAGTGTTTGGTACATCAGTTGCATAATTATTTTCTCCAACTGACCAATTGCCTACAAAATCTGCTGTACTTGCAGAAGTAACAATTCTATCAGGTCTATCTGAGAACAAAATAGTTTTTTCAGAAACATCATTTAATTCGAGAGAATATACAGTCGCATTAATTTCTGCAATTGTACCTGAATTAGCATGTTGTATAGCAAAGAATTTTGGTTCTTCTGATTCTGTCATATTTTCTTGAGCATAAATAGAATTTGATGATGTTGTAATTACAATAACAGATAGTATTGAAAGTAACATCAATACAGTTAAATTATTATTTTTCATTAGTTGTAAATATATGTTATAATATTTAAATCAGACAATCTGATTCCATACATTACGTGTTGTAATCTCAAAATCAAAAGATTCTTTGGAATCTACACTATTTAAAAAATTAATTCTAATTTATGATATTTTTATGTTTTACATTTACCGCCACAACCACCATAACCTCCATCTATTAAAAGGGATGCTTGTCCAAAATCTAATGGTAAATCGCTAAATGTAGAATTATCAATAACTTTAAAATCATAATTTAATATTTTTTTATCTTCATTGTATTCAGGCCTATAAAGTTCTATAACAAATATTTCTTGTTCCTCTTTTGCATCTTCAAAAATTAAAGCAGCATTTGGAGGAACTTTTGCATAACTTTCCTCTGCCCCTTTTAGCATTTCCCAAACATCTATAAAATGTTCTGTAGTTATTGATTTTACATTTCTATCTGATCTATCAGTAAATGAAACTGTTTTAGCAGATATATCGTTTAATTCCAATACAAAAGTAGAAGAATTAATTTCGGAAATAGAACCTGATTTTGCTTGTTGAATACTTAAGATAGGTGATGTAAAGAATTTTCCGATATTATTATCTTCTATTTCATCTTCAGAATAAACTATTTGTAATGATGATATTGAAGTTGTAACGAGTACTATTGTTATTATTATGACTGAAAATGAAAACAATAAAAATAATCTTTTGTCTTTGATTTTATTCATAATTGATATTTATTTTAAAATATTTAATATTAAAATTTTGTTTTAACTTTAAATTTGAATTTGATTAAATGTTATATTAGATAATAATGTTGGACTCAATATTTCATACCGCTATCGGTGTTACTCCAGACTGGCCAGAATATTTCTTGGATTCACCTATTTTAAAAAGATAATTACTGTATAAACAAATTGAGACACATAAATCATAGACAAGTAAATACTTTCTGATAAAATCATGTATTCTATTTCTTGTAAATTTAATTTTCACGTGTATTTAGAACGTGTTATCATCCTTTTCAGTTTATCTTACAAAAAAAGGATTTATAATAAAAAATATAATAATAACTAAGATGATACATGCAAACGTAGTTTCAAGAGATGAATGGCTTAAGGCACGTATTGAACTATTAAAAAAAGAAAAAGATCATTCTTATGCAAGAGACGAACTTACACATGCACGACAGGCTATGCCTTGGGTTAAAGTCGAGAAAGATTACTTGTTTGATGGACCAACAGGAAAAGAACATTTAAGAGATTTATTTTCTGGTAAAAGTCAACTTATTGTATATCATTTTATGTTCGATAATGATTGGGAAGAAGGATGTAAATCATGTTCTTTTCTTTCAGACCACTATAATTCTTCTGTGGTTCACATTGCCAATAGGGATGTGAACTTAGTAACTGTTTCTAAAGCAAGCTTGGATAAAATTGAAAAATTTAAAAAACGAATGGGCTGGAAATTTAAATGGGTATCATCTGCTAATTCAGACTTTAATCAAGATTTTCATGTTTCCTTTACTGAAGATGAAATAAAAAATAATAAAGTATATTACAACTTTCAAGAAAATACTACTTTTCCTGTGAAGGAAGCTCCTGGGATAAGTGTATTTATAATGGATAAAGAAAATGGAGAAATATATCATACATATTCAGCATATGCAAGAGGTCTTGAGAATTTTATAGGTGCATATCATCTACTTGATATTGTACCAAAAGGACGTGATGAGGATGATTTATCTTATGGTATGGAATGGGTGAGACATCGCGATCGTTACGATGATAAAAATTTCATCAACTCTTATACAACTAAAGATAAATAAAATATGTAATATTTCAATAATGATTTTCAGCTACCATTAAAATAGAGATTATAATATTTATCAAAAAGATTTTACATAGACTTTTTCTATGATCTAAAATTGGACTCTACTTTTCGTACCACTATCTGTGTTACTCCCGACAGGCCCGAGGATTTCTCGGGTTCAATATTTTGAATCAAAAATATATAAAATTGTAATAAATTATGTATCCCCAAACTCGCTGGAATAACTATGGATCTATGAACAAAAATTCAGTATATTTGAAACTGGAGTAATTATATCTTGGTTAAAATCTCATATCTTAGTTATAGTATGATAATAACACCTACAAGTTATTACTGGTATTTGTTACAAGATTATCATAATATTGATAACTATAAATTAAATTTGTCTTTTTAAAACATAAACAGTTGTGTGTATATGGATAATTGTTGAATATAAAAAGTAACCTTACTAGGATTTACAAGAAATATAGGGAAAATATTATAATGAATAAGAATTTACTTATTTCTGGTGCATTTGGATTTTTATCTAGTGCTGGCGTAGCTGAATTATATTCTATATATTCTCCTAATAATGTATTAACTTCTACGATAACAGTATTAGTAGGATTTATAATACACAATATATCTTTTATGATTCTTTTTCATATTTCCAATAAACAGAAATATACTAATAAATTTACTAGTAAAATTAATTTCAATATTCTAAAACAAATAATAAAGAAATTGATTTATGTTTGGTCTATATTTGATATCGTTAATAATATATCTCGATGGATATTACTATTTGAATTATTACGATTAGATTTCAGACCTTTTGAAGCTGCTGTAATATCTTCTATAGTTGCATCTTTGCTATCTTACTTAACAATAAATATAATCTTGAGACGTATCAAAATATTTTCATCGTTCAAAAAGAAAATAAAAAAATAAAAGAGGTTAAAAGAGCAGATGTATATATTCCTAAAAAATTTGAATTTATTTATGATTGGTTTAACGATCTTGTAAAAGAATTGGAATCAGCACCACTACATCTATCCTTTAGAAACTAATTTAACCAAAAAATTAATTTATTTTCAAGAAGAATAAATAATGTATAATATAGATCATTTATTAGTTTATTATAGGACAATTATTATAGTAATTCTAACTATGACATAATATCTAAAATTTATTATTGTATATCAAAAAAATGTCAATAATAATCAATAATTTGATTATGATAAAATAAATACTCTATATTTTCATTAAAAATCTAGACTACTTCTATAAAAATACTCACCCTAATGCTGAAGAATTAGAAGCATTGTTAATAGCTGATCCTACTACATTAGTTGAAAAATTGTCCTCTATGGATTCACAAGAAGCAGTACATATATTATTAACAATTGAAGCATTAGAAATATTAAATGATTTATTAGCATCTCATCTACTAGAAGAACAAACTAATTAATAATCAATACTCATTTTTAATTTTTTTAATCTATAAAAAATGAAATAAGATAATTAACTATTTTATCATTGATATATGATGAAAACTTTTATTATAAATATTATAACAACAATAACCGCAAAAACCTAATATTTTATTAAAATTCTAATTTGCTACTTAATATAAATAAATCTTGAATATCAATATCATTACTAAAAAATTGGCTTCCTAATTTCATACCACTATCGGTATTACTCCCGACGGGCCCGAAGATTTTTAGATTAATTTATTTTATTCAAAAATATTCTATATCTGATTTAACTTGATTCCATTTAGAAAGAAAATTGGCTTTATAATGATATATTAGAAATAAAAATCATTTCCCAAAATGAGATGAATGTATCCTAAATTGAGTAATAAATTATTTTAGCATCTTTCATAAAATCATTAGAAAATAGAAGATATAGACTTATTTTACTCTAATTGTGATTAATATATAGAACATTCTATAATAACTTCTTTTGTCTTATATCAACAGAATATTAAAATAGGTTAATCTTATATAAAAAAATGTGAAATACAGAAGTAGAACAGAAATTGTTGGTAATAT
>JBNAIF010000033.1:0-2761 GCA_050043595.1 Nitrososphaeraceae archaeon
CTTGCAGTAAATAACAATACCTTGTGTCTGTTTTCTAATACCCATTTATCGTTCAATACATAAAATTCCTAATGATAATAACATTATTATACTATTATGTACTTTTGGTATTAATCAATTGTTATTATATATTAGATATTAAAATTCGAATAAATTAATTAGTATATGTTTAATAAAATTATATTTTGAAAATTGATATAATATTGCATCTTGATTTATTTTTTTCGATATATGATTTTGATAAATAAATAACAAAATCATAAATATTATACCGTTATTATTCAAATGGATCCAATTATTCGAACCTCTATCGATGTTACTCTAGAAGAGACAGTCGTTTTATTGTGATCAAATAATTATAGAAAAGAATAAAAACTTCTAATAACCTATTAGAAATAGTATTATAATCATTTTGAACAAAAATTATTCATAGTCAAGGTCATATAAAATAGTAAAATAATATAAAACATACATAATTTATTAGACTTAATCATTGTTTATTGAAATACATTATATTTGGATAACAATGTAAATTTAAACTTTCAAGCCTTTTCAATCTGTTTCAAAATTATAATATCAATAAGATTGAACCTGGATTAGCCATCACCTGGATTAGGTCCAAAATGAAATTCATCTATTAAAATAGTGGTCTTTCCAAATTCATTAGGTAATTTTTCAATCGTATTATTCAGATCATTAAAATTATATACCAATATGTTTGCATCATAATTATATACAGGTTCAGACAATTCAATAATTATTATATCTTGTTTTTCTTGATTATCTCTAGTTAAAGCAGCGTTTGGCGGATCTACACTAAAACTATCTGCCTCTGAAGACCAATTTTCTATAAAGTTCGAAGTTGTTATGGATTTTACAATCCTATCCGGTCTATCTGAAAACAAAATTGTCTTATCTGACACATCATTTAACTCTAAAGAAGAAACAGTTGAATTAATCTCTGAAATAGAGCCTGATTGGGCATGCTGAATTGCAAAGAATTTAGGTACATGGTCTGTTACATTTTCTTCTTGTCCATATACTAATGTGGTTAATAATGTTCCAATAACTAGAATTGAAAACGTTGAAAGTAAAGTTACTAAATTTATATTATTATTTTTCATTATTTGTCAATAAAGTCGTTAGTATTTAAATTATTTTTTACCCGAATAAAAATTGAGTTCATATATTAGAACTACTATTAATATTATTTCCAACGGGTAAACTATGTATATGGATTCGTATACTTGTGTTACTATAGAAGTATTCACTATTGTGCTTCAGTGACTTGATTTTCTATTTTTTCAGTACATTGATCATTCAAGTTTATACATGTTATCTGTTGTAATGTTTCTGTATAAGAGTTAAAAGTTCGAATATTTCCAAAATCAAATCTTGAATTTAGCACATTTTTGATACAGAAGGTTTTGAAATACTTCATATGTTTTAACTATATTTATTTTTTAATTTTTGAATTGACGTTAGTTATGTAAAATGCCTCGATATTTTCTTTTTGCTTGGTATGAATAACTAATTTATCGAATAGTTCATGATGATTGTTATCTATAGCATATTGCGACAGATTGGGGTTAAATGAAAATTTTGACGAATTAACAAAGAATATTTTTTCATGGTCTTCTAATCTATCTTCGATGATTTGCTTGTTAGAGGAAGTGTTATGGGTCGTATATACATTTAAGATTTCTTGTGGTTGTATACATCCTTGATTATGACATTCAGAAAAGTCAAGACGAATAGTCTGATTATTATTGAATCTGATATCTCCCTCTGGATGAGTTTCACTATTAATATTTGTAACTATTATATGTCTAGATGATGGAATATTTAATATTTGATTTATTGGATTACTGTCAGGCTTTACTATAGATATGTAATCTATATATATTCCTGTACCTTGCTCATCGGTTTCAACTACTACTAAGTCAGGAGCAGAAAAAAAGGTCTCATTTGTAGAACTTATTAAATGAGTATGGTAGTTAGAATTTACAGTACCATTATCATAATGATTGTATCCACCATTAATAACAAATAACATTATTAGTAAAGCATTAACAGCTAAAGTTATAGGAACAATTTTTAATTTTAATTGTTTTTTATTAATATTATTATTTGTTTTTTGCATATTTGAATTTAAAGTATTTATTTTTTTAATCTCTTCTGCTTGTTGAAGTGCTATAACAAATGCTCCAGCTAATAAAGCCAAAGGGATTGAAAGAAATACAGAAACATTATAAAATAATAAATCAACAGTCTGAGCGGTAATTATACAAATACTTTCAGCAGTTAGAAGTAAATATAAAGATTTTTTTAGCAAATTAGTTCTATTCTTATTATTGTAAACTAGCCATGGTATACTGAGACATCCATTTTTAAAATGCCGGAAAGTAGCTATAAAATTCGATTTAAATCCTAATTGAAATTGATGGTTATCATGACAGCCAAGTTCAAGACTTTTATGTTCACTATACCTACCCAATATTATCAGAAAAACTGCAAATCCTGCAATAGTAAATCCAAGAGAATATGCATAAATAATTCCAACTACGTTGAAACCAAACAAGTAAAAACCAATACTCTCCCCTGTTATTGATGCTAGTATACACAGAATCTCTATTCCTAATGCACTAGGAAACAATAGTATACTGTTTCTAACTAATGAGGATGAATTATTGGAAAAATTAAGAAATTTATTCTGATTCGGAATTTTGTTTTTACTCATCCTATAATCATCGTAATGCAA
>JBNAIF010000034.1:0-2925 GCA_050043595.1 Nitrososphaeraceae archaeon
GATGAAACTTTTTCGAGAATAAAAGTAAAGGATCTGCCAAAATTCAAGAGACTAGATATTGCCGCAGTAGATGGTCAAGAAGATATGAGACCTAGTGATGATACATATAATAAATTCATATATTTGATAGAAATAATGAAAAAACATAATTATGATGACAAATTAGTTTATGAAAATACTCCATTTAAAATAAAAGATGTTTTATTTAGTAGTATTTTATATGTTGCTAATAAATATCTCATTAGAATAGCAGGTATTATTGATGAAGATACTATAGAGATAAATGAATGGATGAAGAAAACTGAAAGAAATTTTTATCGTTATTTTTTGCCCCTTGACCAAGTAAAATTAGGTAATCATGAAGACAATCTATTTTATAATTATGATCTAGTTAAAAGAGATTGGATTAGGAAAAAAACTGTTAATTCATTAGTTCCAATCTATACAGGACTATTATCTAAAAAAGAAGTAGATATGATGATAAGATGGACAGACCATGCTCATTTTTGTGGAGAGGATGGTTTTTGCCATGTTCCAACAGTTCCAAGTACAGATTTAAGTGAATCATATTTCCAACAAAATACATACTGGAGAGGACCGGTTTGGATAAATACCAATTGGATGATCTGGTTAGGATTACTTAAACATGGTTATAAAGACAAAGCAGAGTCTCTCAAGAATGGAATGTTTGAGCTTGCTCAAAATCATGGATTTAGAGAATATTTCAATCCATTTACTGGAGATGGATTAGGAGGTAAAAACTTTTCGTGGACTGCTGCCTTGATAATTGATATGTGTTTGCATGAAGGTATAGGTATACCACCAGATTAATTTTTTTAACCTTAATTCAAAAAATAGAATTGAATTAAAAATAATAATATAATTTTTATTAAAATATTAAAGAAATTAGAATTATTATTTTTCTTTTAGTGCTGCAATGCATTTTCTAATATTTCTTGAGCTAAATATTTTTTGATTAAATATTTTCTTCGTATGTGACATTCATATTTTTTCATAATAAGAGGATCTTCTTTTTGATCAGCAGAAATATTATCTTTTTCTAGTAACAATTGAGTTTCTTTTATTATTTTTTCCTTAGAATAATTTTTTAGAGTTTCATTTATTTCTTTTCTGGATTTATTACCTAAAACAATAGGTGAATCATCTTCCCAACCACAATATTCCCACTTCCACAAGTTTTTATTATTATCATGTTCTGCCATTGCGTGATTAGCGGTATTAATAAAAACAATGGGATGATTTTCATTTGAATAGAATAATTTTATACCATGTTTTGGGGCTTTTTTAAAAAACCATGTCTTGTCTTCGTGTACAGAATCATATTTTAATGTATAATTGCCACTATAGATATTAGGAAATTGAAAGTTTATTGGTTTTCTGTCTCTCAGTAAAATTTTAAAAGTTTCCACATCTTCTAATCTTCCATATAATAGTTGTCTAATCTTTTTGTAAAAGGAATTCCAAAATTTATTTTTGCGTAATTCTTCATTATTAAATATTAATGAAATTTCTAATGTATTATTATTAATTTTATAACAATGTATCTGTCTAAGAAAATTTTTCCAACTATCATTTGATGGCTGATATATTACCGGAATGATTTTATTGCCAGAATCGTTTGTCTCAATTCTTAATATTCTTTGATCTGGAATAGAGGTATTAAATTCTAATTTTTGAGTATCTTTTATTAAAGTATAAAGTTTGTATAATTTACTTTCTTTGAGATTGACGTCATCTTTTACCCATTCCCAAATATAACATTCTTGCCTTTTTTTTTCTGGTTCGCTTTCTTTCTTGAGTTTGATAACCCATCTTAATTTTTTTCCTCTTTTTTCATTAGAATTATTATTATTTAATTTGTTAAAATCATCATAATCATCAAGTTGTGGTTCTGAAAATTCACAGCATTCAAAATTAAACATAAATTTAATTTCTATATATTTTTTCATATAATTACTGTATTGAGTATTTTTTTTTCTGACTAGAATAAGAAGAAGATTAGTGTTAAGTTTGGCTATAGAAATTGTACAATTATCCCAGTTACGCCATTCATATTCTCCATCCCATTTGTAGATTTCTCTAGCATTTTTAGTTATTTTAGTCCATTTTTGTTCATATTGAGAAAAACAAAAAGAAGAATGTAGAATTGATTCTGTATTTTCCATAAATATAAAATAAATTTTAATGTATGATATTAAAATTAGATCATCAAAAAATATTTTAAATTATCTGTCTACAGGTTATTGTGGTAAAAAAAATAATTGATGATGATTTGGTAAGGGTCTTTAAAAAAGATACTAAAAAATTTGATAAAATAATTACTTGGGGCGATGAGATTGAAATCGTCGGAAAATATGAAGATTTTTATGAAATCAAACTTGATGAAAATGATTCATCAAATTTTCTAATAAAAAAAGATGTAAAATTAATAAACCCAGATTTAAATAAAGTTTTGAAAATTTCATTTGTTGACGTGCAGCAAGGTGATGCATCAATCATCGAGACTCCAAATAAGAAAATAATTCTTGTAGATGGTGGTGAAAATCAACTGTTTGCAAGGTATCTTGCAGCGCGATATAATAAGAATTTGAAAGATGATCCACTAATAGTTGATGCAATAATAATAACACATGGTGATGCTGATCATTTTGCGGGATTGACAGAAATTTATAAATCTGAAAAAAATAGTAATAAAAAAAAGAGATTATTTATTTTCCCAAAACGTATTTATCATAATGGAATAGTAAAGGGCAGAGCAAGAATAGATGGTAAAACAGTTAATGTCGAAAAAATTTTTGGAAAAACAATAATGCATGAAAACAAATTGTATTTAATAGATCTTGTAGATGATTTACTGAAGATTGATAAAAATAGATTTAATACATCTTTTAATAAATGGACAAC
>JBNAIF010000035.1:0-13719 GCA_050043595.1 Nitrososphaeraceae archaeon
TGGGAACTTTATCTATTAATAACTTGTATTGTATGGTAATAAAATTTGCAAATGTCATTAAGAATACTAAATATATGCTATGTCCTTGCCTAAAATCTAACCATCTTCTTCTTGTCCAGTTATTTTTTTTAATTGATGTCAATATAATTTCTATATTTTTTTCAGTTAAAATGTTTTCTATGACAGTTATTATTCTACTATGATATTTTTCCTATTTGAAATATTCCAAATATTTTCAAATTTTCAATTTCTGATCTTTTATCCATATTATTTAGATATAATATATATGTTGAATTTTTATTTATATTCTGTTCATTAAATTGAAAAGTTCTATTTTCTTTTAGTAATATACTCATCCATCCCCTCAAGTGTTTATCCACAATTATTGTAGCATTATTTTCGGTATTGATATTTATCCAGTTAATTATCTTGATTAAATTCTGATTATCTTTTATATCTATACTATTAAATTGCATAGACATAGGAACAAAATATTTTATATTTTCAGAAAATAATTGTAAGGGTATTATATTTTGATCAGAAGATAGAAGCATATACGATATACTCATTATTATAAACGGACTTAGAATTAAAATAGCAGAAAATTTTTGTATATTTTCTTTCCTTATTTTTTTCAGTAGATATGTAATTCCATATCCTGATATTATGCTACTAAAAATAGTTGAAAGAACAATCCATCTATCTGGAAGTAATAAGTCCGTATCAGAAATGAATATCCAACTAAATGATCCTATTAGAGTTATTGCTAGAGAAATATATATTAAATCATTTTTTAACTTAAATAAGCCAACAATGAATGTAGGGAGTATAAATATATATAGTAATACAAATGTAATTATTAAATTGACTTGATTATAGTTACTATTTATTATATCATGGTTTGATACAAGTTTTACAATGTTATTAAAAATATTATTATTTTCTATCGAAAAAGAAAATATTAATAAATATGATCCTAATATTAATAAGGATAAATATTTAAATTCTCTTTTTTTTCTTATAAAATAGATCATTAATGTACAAATTAATAGCAATGAAACCATTATATCTGTGATAATGGTAATTATTGTGAGAAATAATATTATGACTAATTGGGTTAATTTAATTTTGTAATTTAATAAAATATAAAAAATAACAAACAGTATTGTTAATGCAAATATATCCTTATGTAAATCCCATGATGTTCTTAAAACAGGTATTTGAATTATTACAAATATTGTAATAAAAAAGCTATGGTATTGGTTAATTGTTATTTTTTTGATAAATAAATATAATGATATTGAAAATAGACCATACATAAACGATATTGATATAGATGTTGTTATTTGAGGATTATTTAATACTAAATTACTTATATACAAAATAAATAAATATGGATTAGTATTTTCAATAAAAAATGTTCCAAGATTTTGAACATGAATTAATTTAGGAATATAATAATTGATTACATCATATCCTATGGGATATGGATGTGCTTTAATTTCTGGAATAATTCTAATGATAAATCCAATTAAAAAAACAAGAAATAAAAAATATTTTTTTTTGAATTTATTCCATATGGTTTTATTCACTTTTATTATTCTTTCATTATGCCGGAATCGATAATGTAGTTCGTAGATCTTAATAAATAATCAATATCTTTTTTTGAATGTGTGTAAGAAATGGCTCCCATCTTGTATGGAAGGAAAAAAATATTCTTTAATGCAATTAAAGAAAAATGATATTTAAATAATAATTTTTTATTACATAACGCAACATCGGTTGCATTCTTTATTTGTTTTATATTATTATTTAAAAAATGTATATGAAACATAGAATGTATTCCTGTTATCTTTACATTTATTTTATTTTCACTAAATAATTTGTACAGTTCTTTTCTTACATATTTTCCTAGATTGTCTATTTTTTTATATACCGAATTATTATTTTCTTTCAAGTATTTCAATGTATGAATACCCGCGATCATTGATAATGGGTTTGTGGAAAATGTCCCTCCACCAATAGCACAATAGGAATTTTTGGGTTTATTAATCGGATTTGCTAGAGACATTATTTCTTTATTTCCACAAAGAATTCCTATTGGTAATCCTCCGCCTGCTATTTTTCCTAATGTAAACAAATCTGGTTCTAATTTGAAAATTTTTTGTGCTCCATTTATAGATAATCTAAAGCCTGTAACTATTTCATCTAGAATAAATATTATATTATTCTTTTTTGAAAATTCTTGTAAGCCGATCAAATAGTCTTCATTTGGAGGTATACAACCAGCACCGGCTAAAATAGGTTCTACTATGATACATGCTAAATCGTTTTTTACTGAATTTAATATTTTTATTGATTTGGTAAGATCATTAAATGGAATTGACACTATGTATTTATCATTGATATCTAATCCCGCACCTTCTTTTTCCTCAAATGGATAATTAACACTTTCTAACAAACTAGAATTGAAACCATGCCATCCTCCTATTATCTTTCCAACTATCTTCTTACCTGTTCTAGCTCTTGCCAATCTCACTGCGTACATAGTAGCTTCCGATCCAGTGCTAGAAAAGCGAATATTTTCTGCATTAGGCATCAATTTTCTAATAATATTAGCTAAATCAATACTAACATCATTTACTGTTCCATACAATGTACCCTTTCTAATCTGTTTTGTTAATGAATTTACTAGATATGATGGGGAATGACCAAGAATCAGGGCCCAATGACCCATCCAATAGTCGGTATATGTATTATTATCCAAGTCAATAATTTTATTGGCTTTAGCTTCTTTTGTAAAAAATGGATAAGGATAAAAAAATCTAATATTATGATTTATCCCTCCAGGAAAGATTTTCCTTGCTTTTTCATAATATTTTTTAGATGTAGAAGTTTTTTTCATATAAATTTCATAATATTCATCTAATTTCATTATATATGAGTTGAAAAGGTATTGAAGTAGCAATTTATAAGTTATGAATTCAATAAACTTGCTGATTGAATTTAACCTAAGATTTATATGATGCAGTAGGAGATGGAATTAAGAACGCAAATGTTTAGGCGGCATCGATGATGATGTTGGTAAAATACCAAAATATGAACCATTGATCTCCAGTTGCGCTTATATTATGAGGATTTAATGTATTGTTAAATCTGATATGGTTACAAACCCGCACAATTCATAGTTGTCCGACCGTACTCTTATTTTAAATTTGTATGAATCCGGTTGATCCTGCCGGACCCGACTGCTATCAGAGTGGGATTAAGCCATGCGAGTTAACGTAGTAATACGTGGCATACGGCTCAGTAACACGTAGTCAACATGCCCAGAGGACGTGGATAACCTCGGGAAACTGAGGATAAACCACGATAGATCATAATATCTGGAATGATTTATGGTCAAAATCTATATGGCCTCTGGATTGGACTGCGGCCGATCAGGCTGTTGGTGAGGTAATGGCCCACCAAACCTAAAACCGGTACGGGCTCTGAGAGGAGAAGCCCGGAGATGGGCACTGAGACAAGGGCCCAGGCCCTATGGGGCGCAGCAGGCGCGAAATCTCTGCAATAGGCGAAAGCCTGACAGGGTTACTCTGAGTGATTTCCGTTAAGGATATCTTTTAACACCTTTACAAATGGTGTGGAATAAGGGGTGGGCAAGCCTGGTGTCAGCCGCCGCGGTAATACCAGCACCCCGAGTGGTCGGGACGATTATTGGGCCTAAAGCATCCGTAGCCGGTCCTGCAAGTCCTCCGTTAAATCCACCTGCTTAACAGATGGGCTGCGGAGGATACTACATGACTAGGAGGCGGGAGAGGCAAGCGGTACTTAATGGGTAGGGGTAAAATCCGTTGATCCATTGAAGACCACCAGTGGCGAAGGCGGCTTGCCAGAACGCACTCGACGGTGAGGGATGAAAGCTGGGGGAGCAAACCGGATTAGATACCCGGGTAGTCCCAGCTGTAAACGATGCAGACTCGGTGATGAATAGGCTTCGTGCCTATTCAGTGCCGCAGGGAAGCCGTTAAGTCTGCCGCCTGGGGAGTACGGTCGCAAGACTGAAACTTAAAGGAATTGGCGGGGGAGCACCACAAGGGGTGAAGCCTGCGGTTCAATTGGAGTCAACGCCGGGAATCTTACCGGGGGAGACAGCAGTATGAAGGTCAAGCTGAAGACTTTACCAGACAAGCTGAGAGGAGGTGCATGGCCGTCGCCAGCTCGTGCCGTGAGGTGTCCTGTTAAGTCAGGTAACGAGCGAGATCCCTACTTCTAGTTGCTACTAATATTCTCCGGAGTATTAGGGCTAATTAGAGGGACTGCCGTCGCTGAGACGGAGGAAGGAGGGGGCTACGGCAGGTCAGTATGCCCCGAAACCCTCGGGCCACACGCGGGCTGCAATGGTAAGGACAATAAGTTCCGAGTCCGAAAGGAGGAGGTAATCTTCAAACCTTACCACAGTTATGATTGAGGGCTGAAACTCGCCCTCATGAATATGGAATCCCTAGTAACCGCGTGTCATCATCGCGCGGTGAATACGTCCCTGCTCCTTGCACACACCGCCCGTCGCTTCATCGAAGTTGGTTCTTGGCGAGGTGATGTCATATTGTCATTATCGAACCTGGGGTCAGCAACGAGGGAGAAGTCGTAACAAGGTGGCCGTAGGGGAACCTGCGGCCGGATCACCTCCTTAGTTTGAGGTCGGACAACAAGTGTAAAGGGTTTGTAACCAAAATAAAATTAAATGCAATTCTTCAATTTGTTTGAAGAATGAAGGATGTAGTAAGCGTAAGTTTACAATGATCGTCATGTATAGGATCAATTACAACCATGATATTATGATGTATACTTATATCATATTTCAGAGGTTTTAATGTGAATAACCGGATATATCTGACCGCGTAGAATTACTAGTTAAACTTACAGTTTATGCTGGTGCAAAGACGCCGGTTGGTGGATGACTAGGCTTAGTAAGTGATGAAGGACGTGGCAAGCTGCGATAAGCTTGGGGTAGGTGCATGCGACCTTTGATCCCAGGATCTCCTAATGAGGTCTCTCTTAATACTCCCTTGCTTTATGCCTGGGAGGACGAACTGTCCGAAATGAAGCATCTGAGTAGGACGAGGAAAAGAAATCAATTGAGATTCCGTTAGTAGCGGCGAGCGAAAACGGAACAGCCCAAACTGAATCTATAATGGTAACATTATAGAGATGTGGTGAGTTATAGATTTTAGATCCGTTTTTTTAAATCGAAGTATTCTGGAACGAATTGGGAGAAAGGGTGATACCCCCGTAGATAGAAGAAAAATGGATTGTTTTATAACACGAGTAACTGGCCTTGGCAGTGGCCAGTGAATATAGGTGAAAGTAGCATCTAAGGCTAAATATTAACTAAGACCGATAGCATACTAGTACCGTGAGGGAAAGTTGAAAAGTACCCCGGAAGGGGGGTTAAAAGCGCCTGAAACCAACCGGTTACAGACGTGTATAGCTCGAAAGGAATTAGGCAGAGAATTCGCAAGAATTTGAAACCTTCTAGAGTTATGCGTTCCGTCTAGAAACACGGGCCAGGGAGATTGCTGTCATGGCGAGCTTAACCTTATTTAGAGGGAAGGCGAAGGGAAACCAATTTCGCGCAACATTAGCGAGGCGAAAGATCTGAAAGGGTCTTAGTCATGGCAGTAAGGCTAGAATCCGGACGATCTAGTCCTGGACAAGATGAAGGTGAGCGAAAGCTTGCTGGAGGTCTGCAGGGGTCCTGACGTGCAAATCGGTCCTCTGATCTGGGATTAGGGGTCAAAAACCAATCTAGTCCGGTGATCGCTAGTTCCCATCGAAGTAGATCGCAGTCTTACCTTGATGAAGATTGCTTGTACTGTAGAGCACCGATCGGATAGTAAGGGTCCGAAAGGACTCGCTGTCCATTCGAACTCCGAAGGTATAAGCGTCGTAGAAATCAGGAGGCGGGTTTATGTGGCGTAAGGCTCATAACCGAAAGGGGGACAACCCAGACTAAAGTTAAGGTCCCGGAATGTCTACTAAGTGTCAAACAAAAGGGTGTTCTTGAGCACAGACAGCAGGAAGGTAGGCTCAGAACCAGCCATCCTTCAAAGAGTGCGTAACAGCTCACCTGCCGAGCTTGGGAGCCCCGAAAATGCACGGGGCTAAAGTAGACTACCGATACTTTAGATTACCAACGATGTTGGTATATGGTAGATGGGCGTAGTGATCGGGTAGAAGCTGGGCTGTGAAGTCCAGTGGACTGATCTTACTAGTGCAGATCCTGGTGGTAGTAACAGCATAACCGAGTGAGAATCTCGGTGACCGTAAGGGCAAGGGTTTCCCGGCAATGCGTCATCAGCCGGGAGTTAGCCGGTCCTAAGAACAACCTCAACAGAGTTGTCCGAAAGGGAAACTGGTTAATATTCCAGTGCCTTATGAAGATCGTCTGTACCTAATTTGTTGCTTCAGGATAGGGTAAGCAGAATCGTCGTTCTGTCTAATTATTCGAATTTATGGGGAGTATCGTAATGATGAGAACCTTTATGAGATGAGAATGGCCTTTCGCAAGAAGGGTTTACCTGAATCCAGGAGACACTGAAAGCAAATATAGGGAGATTTTTGTAAGACCGTACCGAGAACCGACACCGGTGCCCTGGATTAGTAATCTAAGGTCTGTCGGGTATACCGTAAGGCGAG
The DNA here is from genome assembly GCA_050043595.1 of Nitrososphaeraceae archaeon. Lineage (GTDB taxonomy): Archaea > Thermoproteota > Nitrososphaeria > Nitrososphaerales > Nitrososphaeraceae > TH1177. The sequence goes on from JBNAIF010000035.1 coordinate 6,700, forward strand.
GGAATTCGGCAAACTAGCTCCGTATCTATTGTAGAAGGAGTGCCTGCAATTTTTATGAGGAATAGGAATTGCAGGTCGCAGTGACTTGGGGGTCCCGACTGTTTAATAAAAACACAGTTGGCCGCTAGTCCGAAAGGATGTGTATGGCCTATGTATCCTGGCCAGTGACGGTACCTAAAACCTGGGTTCAACTGGGCTAAGGGCCGTTTAACGCCGGGAGTAACTCTGACTCTCTTAAGGTAGCCAAATGCCTTGTCGGGTAAGTTCCGACGTGCATGAATGGAACAACGAGGGCCCCGCTGTCCCCGCCTACAACCCGGTGAAGCCACATAACGTGGACGAACAGTCCACAAACCTCTGTCGGGGAGAGAAGACCCTGTGGAGCTTTACTGCAGCCTGTTGGTGCGGTATGATGGCTTATGCAGAGAGTAGCTGGGAGCCTTCGAAATCAATTCTCTGGGATTGATTGAGGCGAAATTGTAACACCAGCCATTTGTTATTATATCGCTAACCCGTTCTCACGGGGACATCTGCAGGTAGGCAGTTCGGCTGGGGCGGCACCCCCTTGAAAATATATCGAGGGGGCCCAAAGATTAGTTCAAGCGGGACAGAACTCCGCTGGTGAGGGCAAAGCCAAAAACTAGTCTGACTGGATTCCTACTGATACGGGATTCAGAGGCGAAAGCCTGGCTTAGCGATCCATCAAGTCCTCACTATTGGAGGCTGGTGGTGACAGAAAAGTTACCCTAGGGATAACAGGCTCGTCGCGGGCGAGAGCTCCTATCGACCCCGCGGTTTGGTACCTCGATGTCGGCTCTTCCCATCCTGGTTCTGCAGCAGGAGCCAAGGGTGGGGCTGCTCGCCCATTAAAGGGGAACGTGAGCTGGGTTTAGACCGTCGTGAGACAGGTCGGTCTCTGCCTGACAGGGGCGTGGTTGTCTGAGGGGAAGTTGTCCCCAGTACGAGAGGAACAGGGCAGCGCAGCCTCTGGTTTATCAGCTGTCCGACAGGGCAAGTTGAGCAGCTAAGCTGTTTAGGATAACTCCTGAAAGCATCTAAGGAGGAAGCCTTTCTCGAGAAAAGACAACCTTCCGTAAGGAGAAGGGTAGCTATAGAAGATAGCGTTGATGGAACGAAGGTGTACGCATCAAGCTTAGGCGAGATGTTCAGCCTGTCGTTACCAATAACCCAAGGCACCTGATACTATTGTTTAACTAGTATACGTAAAGGTCTAAAAATTCGGTTAAAAATGATCCTATACATGATTGCATTTTTATTTTATTCACTTTTTTAATATTTTATTTTTACATGTATAATATAAAATTCTATATATTGTCTCAGTTGCAAGTATAGCTTCTCGATAATCATTGTTCTTTAACGCAACTTCAACGACATCCAATCCAATTAATTTTGAATTTTGATTTATTGATTTTATAATTTCAATTAATTGAAAAGGTGTTAATCCAAAAGGTTCTGGTGTACCAGTACAAGGAACATATCCTATATCATAAACATCAATATCTAATGAAATGTATATTTTTCTATTCTTTGTTTTTTTATTTATATATTTTATTATTTTACCGATATCCTGATTTACTTCCCATCCCGTAAATGATTTAACAGAATTTTTATTTGCAAAATCATTTTCATTTTTGTCTGTTTGTCTTATTCCAATTTGAATAATGTCTTTTCCTTTAATATATCCATCATTAATTAGATGATAAAATGGTGTAGTGTGACATAATTTTAATCCTTGATATTCTCTTTTCATGTCTCTATGTGCATCAAAATGAATTATTAAGGGGTTTTCATTTGCTATTGATTTTATTAAAAAATATGATATTGTATGTTCTCCACCTATTATCAGTGGTATTTTGTTCTTTTTTCTTATAATATTATTTAAAATATTTACACTTTTGTCTATATTGTCTAATATTTTTTTAATGTTATTTTTTTCTAATAATTGGTTAGGTATTTTTAGATCTCCCAAATCAAATATTTTAATAAAATCATATACCTCACAGTCTGTATCTAACATATATGTCTCTATAGCTTGAGATGAAGCAACTCTTATCGCTTCTGGTCCTCTAGATGTACCTTTTCCAAAACTTGTAGTAATATCCAGGTTTATACCATATAACAAAATTTTAGATTCTTCTATCGTTATTGGAATTGGTATATCCATAAAACTATTTTTGTAATTTGTTTTTTGTGGTATTATAAAAAAATGTTCAATATCCATTTTTTAATCCATTTCAATTTTTATACTTAATTTTTATTCGTGTCTTTTTTTATTTATTAGTCCAAAATATTTCATCTAAATTAGTTTGTCTCTCTTTACCTAAAATTGATTTAAAATTAAAATTTAATGCAGATAATAACTGATCAAATGTTGATTCCATAGTTTCTATATATTTTTCTGTGTCAATTTCATTATTATTATTGATTAGTTCGACTGGTTTGACGCCATCATTTGATTTAGTTTTAACATATGATATTATATCTCCTGCTCTAACTTCTTTTCCTGATTGATATAATAATCTAGCAGCTTTAATATGCTGTGGTAACCCTTTGTAAGTTACATAATCTATACTTTTTCCATATATTGATTTTACTTTTGTATCATTTATTTTTTCTCCGTATTTTTCAGGTGATTTGTTGATCATTACGTTAAAACTTAAATCTTTTGGAGATATTTTGCCATTTTCTAGGTTTTTAGCATTTTCCGATATGATTTTCTTTATTTTTATCTTCGCAGATTCAAAATCATTTTCAGATTTTACTTCTTTTAAAATCTCCAATATTTCGTAGAATGCTTTTCTAATAAACGGTGGTGTATGTGATTTTTTCCCTGTTAATCCTTTGACATCTACTGTTCCATCATCTAAAACACCTACATAGTTCTTTTTAAGATCACTAAAGACTACATATCTGTATTTTTTATCTATTTCTAAGTCTACACCCAAATTATCATTGGCCCAGGATGATATTTCTCTAATATTTTCTTCTGATGGGTTTTTTAAAAATAATGAATCTGTGTCTCCATATATTACTTGAATGTTTATTTCCTGACATTTCTCAATTGTTTTCCCGGTGGTATTTCTTCCTATAGCTGCAGTCGCATCTGCTACTGGGAGACAATATAAAGGAAATATTTCTGCTCCCATAACACCATAACTGGCGTTTAAAATTACCTTTATTGCTTGACTAATAACAGAATATAATTGACGATCTTCGACGTTAAGTGATTTATCTTTAGAAAGATGTTTATAATAATTTACTCTCAAATCTCTTAAGGATCCAATTAATAGCGACGTCAATCCTCTTCTCCTTTTACAAATCCAATGAGTTGTTTTTTCTATTTTTTGTTTCGAATCATTCTTGCAGGATTCATGTGAACAATTGACAGTTTCATATGATAAATTATGCACTTTAATTATGCTTGGATAAAGCGATGCAAAATCAACAACTACTACGTTAAAATGAATACCCAATGTAGGTTCTACAACTAATCCTCCTCGATATTTTTTTTCTTTTATTATAGCAGTGGTTGAAGACGATCCTTTTGATATAAGTTCATCCCTTCTAGGGATCAATGCATTGTTTTTTCTATGTTGATAGTAAAGCATTCCTCTGATCCATTGATTAACACCGAATCTAGATACATCTTCTATAGGCAATCTTCCAATTCTCGCTATTACTATAATCAATTTTATGAACAAATTATCGTTAAAAGTCGTTAGTTTTAGTGTTAATTCCGCATCTTTTAAGCAATATTCAGCTAATTTTTCAATAGATAAATCATTTATACTTCCTTCAAATTCTAATTTATGTTCAGTTAATAGTGCCTCTGATATGGCATTTAGTGTATATTCTGAGTATTTGTTGTTAAATGCGTATATTTGCACTGATCTATTTTGAAACGTTCTAAATAAATCAATATGTATTCCGTGCTTAATTTGAATTGGATCAGCTTGCATACCTCTTTTTATAAATGAGTCTCTCTTTACAATTATTGGAATGTCATTTTTGGTAATAGGTTCGTTTTTATTCTTATCAATTCTGATATCTTGAGATCTTGTGTATATATACGGAAGATCAAAATCATCTCCGTTAAATGTTATTATTATTGGATATAATATCATTATTCTAAATGCTGCTAGTAGCATTTCTTTTTCACTTTCATAAATTTCTGCTTCTTTTATGATTCCATTAATTCTTTTTGACGATTCATTTAAAACTAGAACTTTTTTGAAACCATCGTTTCCAACTAATCCTATAGCCGTGATTTTTTTATCATGATCTCTAGGATGAGGTATTCTCCCTTCTTCTGATTCAACTTCGATATCTATTGCTAATCTCTTCATGTTTGGAATAGGTTGATTTAATAAATTTGTCCATTGTTCTATATATTCATTATATTCTATTGAATTATTATCTTTGTCTTTATTATTCGGTCTTTTCCATAGTAACTTATTTAATTTTTCGTTTATCTGCTCAAAAATTTTATAATCATATTGTTTAATATCATTACCTTCTCTAATGTAATATGTGCCTGGTATGAGAGAATTATCATATAAATAATTCTCATGATATTTTATATCTGCTTCCCATGCTGTAATTTTTTCACGTAAACTATTGTCAGTCCCTCCTATCGATAAAGGATCAGGAGCTACAATTTTTATAACATCAATTTCTTTGTCTGAAATTAAATCAAGTTTTTTATTTAGAATCATTTCAAATTTTTTCTCATTTTTAACTATTTCTTCGATTTTATCTTTAAATTTTATTTTAGTATAACAATATGGCTTATGGTGTGTTGTGTCTTTCCAAAAGTAAATAACATGAGAATCAGGATCATAAAATTTTAAATAAATTTTTTTTTCTTCGCCTACGTATATTGATGATAATAACATTACTTCTTTTTTTTCAGGAAGTTCTTGAATCTCATGAAATATTTGCATATTTTTTAAAGTATAATTTTGTTTCGACAAGATTATTATAAATAGAGAATTATCCAAAATATTAATATTTATTCAATTTTTATTCTTAATTGATGATACTAATATAAAAGTTGAAACTATTCTTCATATTACTTTCATATATCGGTTTTATTTCTATAACTTATAATTTCTATAGTACATTCAATAACTTTATTGATGTAATTAACAAATAAATTAATATTAATTATCTTTTATTTTCTGATCATAATTATTTAAAAGAATTAAACCTATGTTATCATATTTATAATAAAATTATAGTAGTGAAGACACATTAATAACCAAATTTATTGTATAGTTTATTTATTTAATCACTACATCCTTTGTTTTCATTTTTATTAATAATATTCCAGATAGATACAACAACGTCATTGGACCAGTTATAAACCACATTGTTACACCACTTCCGTCTGGAGTAATGATAGCTCCAAACACAACTAGAATTATTATTGCGTATCTAAAATTTCGAATCCAAAAATGTTTATCAACTATTTCGCTTAAAGAAATAACATACATAATAATTGGTAACTGAAAAGCTACACCAAATCCTAATAAAAATTGAAGAACAAAAGAAATGAAATCATTGATATTCAAAAATGTTTCTACTCCTAAAGATTCTCCGTATTTGTATAATATATCTAATGTAAAAGGTATAACCAGAGCATATGCAAAGACCAATCCTGTTATGAATAATAAAATTATAGGAAATAACATTTTAATTAATTTTATTTTCTTTTTTCTCTTGTCTTTTTCAATTGCTGGGAAAACAAATTCATAAGTTTCTTTTACTATTATTGGTATTGTAATTATCATTCCTATTAATATCGCTACATATACTTGGGCAAAAAAAGCTTGTCCAGGAGCAGTTTGAATCAATTCTACTCCTGTAGGTACTAAATTCTCTTTCATGTATCCAGTTATCTGTATTGCTATGTTGTCCAATGGATTTGGATATGGATAAAATATAGTATTAATAATAATGATTTCATTGTTTTCATAATTTAGATCAATCTTTTCTATTCCAAATGTCATGCAAAAAATTGTTATTGCCAAGATCGAAATTGCTATTCTTAATATTCTAGATCTTAATTCATAAATATGATCTTTGAACGACATTTCAATAGGCATGTGTTATTCAAAATAATGTAAATAAGTCAAAATATATAATGTATATTATTTAAAGCTAAATATAGTACAAGCTTCATTGTTAAAGAAAAATTAGATTGATAAATAAATTTATTCTATGTTTACATTGTTTATTCCGTTTTAAAATATAAATACAAATTTTATATTTTTATATCTTATTTATTAATCTGTAGTATTGTAAACATCATTAGAATATACAAGATCTAATATTATCACTAAATAATAATATTATTAAAATAATTTTCTTTGCATGTTCAGAAATCATATTTATATTATATCGCTAGAAATACAATTTCCAATTTTTAATATTTCAAATTATTCACTCTATTTATATTATGTTTTAGTTACTTTTGTATCATCATTTCATTAATTTGTAAAATTTTCTGTAGTATTATTAATATCATCAATTAATATTTAATTACTGTTCAATACAATATATTTGGTTTCTCATAATTAGATGCAAATAAAATATAACATATGATTAATTATAATTTCTATTTTATAATTTTAATACTTTTTTAATATTTTAAATCCAATTAAATCTATTTGCTATCAGTTTTATTTCATGATATTTCTAATTTCCTATATGGCATTGGAAGCGAATCAAGAATCTATTTTTGTAAAATATATCAATTAACAAAAAAATTTTTTTGTCTATTATGGCACAGCAACAGAAAAGTATTCTAAGATGATAACAATTATTGCAATGTGTTGATGCATACATAAATAGTGGCGAACTTGACCAACCATAAATAAAAATATAGATTTTGTATAATGAAATAGAACAAAATTTACTATTGAACTAAACGATGAATTGACAGAAGAAAAGATAGAAGAATTAGACAATATGAAAAAAATGATTCACTTGAATAAT
>JBNAIF010000036.1:0-3134 GCA_050043595.1 Nitrososphaeraceae archaeon
CATAGGTCTAAAACCAGATGTAGTAGATTATACTAAATGGCCTGGTTTAACACCCAAAAATCTAATGATGAAACTTAAAACAAGTGAGACAAATCTCAATTCTCTTGGTTATGATGTACAATTATGTTTAATTGATCTTGGTGAAACGGCAGAGAAAGTTGTAACTCGGAAACTAACAGAAACTAAATTTGATTGTGTCATGATTGGTGCAGGTGTTCGTTCCAGCCCAGATCAATTTCTTTCATTCGAAAAACTAATCAATATTGTACATAAGTATGCTCCTGATGCAAAGATCTGTTTCAATAATAAACCCAGTGACACAGTAGAAGCTGTACAAAGATGGGTCAAATAACATATATCATAAAAACCAAATAAATTCTTGAAACATATATACATTTACTTTTTTTTAGATTATGAAATATTATTATAGAAATACAAATAGCGAAATTATTTACTTCTTTATTGTAGGTATTAATGTTTCCAAACAGCTAATTACAAGTAGCAGTATCTCTATATTAAACCCCTTTTTTCGCACCGCTATAGGTGTTATTCCCGACTGGCCAGAAGATTTCTCAGGTTGATTATTTTGAGTCAAAAATATATCATTGGAAAATTATTGTCCATTCATATTATAATAAAATAAATTTTGCAAGTTATCAATTTAATAGAAATTACTTCAGGGTTAGAATCAAATTAACTGGTCCCACTTAACAGAAGGATTCAAATCCCACTGAACTCATTATATAAGTGGTTTCATATATTTGATTTAAATATTATAATTTCATTATTAAATTAGTAAAAGTAAAAAATCTTTCTTGCAAGATTAAGTTAGATGATTAACCTTATAATTGTCGGAGTGGGAGATCTTGCTAATAAAATCATTCCTGCAGTTAAAAAGTTAAAGGATAATAATCAAGTTAAACAGATTGTATTTGTAGACATTAAATCAGTTGATGATATTTTAAAAAAATTAAATTTATCTAATGATCTCAAAGATTGGTTTTTTAAACAAAGTTATCATAACCTACTAACTGACAATGAAAATAACCAAACAATAAATCAACTTTATAGTAATCTATCTGACGACATAAACACTGTAGTTTATTTATCTACTTCACCTTGTAACTATTTTGAAAGTATCGAAAGATATTGTAGAATAGCCAAATTATTTTTCATCGAAAAACCATGGGCAAAAGATCCTTCTGAACTTGAAAAAATTAAAATTTTAAAAGACACAAAAAATATCATCGTTTTGGGCGTAGATCATTATTTATGGAAAAATACAGTTAAAAGTTTTATAGAGAAAAAGAAGAGCAAGATCGAGATAATAAAGCTAAAATCGAATAATTTTGATTTTGTGATCACAGAAAAAAACATTCCTAATGAGGATAGGAAGTATTATTGGGATTATGGAGAAATCTCTGATATGTTGCCACATGTATTTCCATTATTGGATGAATTATTTGCAATAAAAGATGATGCATTAGACAATAAAAACAATATCCAAATTAATTGCGGAGTTTATAATTTAAATAGTCTAAGAGAAAATAGAGGAAAATATCGAAACATAGTCAATAAGGAAACATTTGTTGAAATTGAATGGAAATTAGAACAAAAAATCATTCATATTATTTTGGGAAAAGGTCTTAACTTTGTCTTTCAGTCAACTTCAAAGTCAAAATTTTTTTCAGATAATAAAGAAATTATTATTGATTTTGAATCTAATTCTAACAATTATCATGATCCTTATACGGAGATGTTTTGTTATATTAGTCAAAATAGTGATAAAATTACACAAAACAAAGATGGAAAACTTTTTCTAAATATTGAATCAATGCAAAAATATGTAAACTTTATAGACAAAATACAAAAAATAGTTGATAGTATTTACGGAAAAAATGTAAAAAGAGCAGAAATATTAAAACGTAAATTTTATTATAATGAAAATGAATATATTAGATTACAATTTCATCCTACTAATAATTGCCAAGTAAAAGTGAAGGTTGACTAAGAATATAAAGAAAATAAAGCACTCTACAGTAATCTGAGCCATGAAAAAGTTCTTTATAAAAGATCATAGAAATAATAAATAAAGGTACTCAAAGAGCAATAAAGATCTTTTTGTCTTAAACACATTTTACCAGTGAAAAACAGACAGATATGATTAGACCAAATTAACTTTATCGTCGTCAAAAAATATCAATACCATGCAACGGAATACGCATTTAGTTAATTGTATTATGATTAGACATCTGTGTTAAGATAAGCAGTAAGAACTATAGCGGATAATGTATTAAATATAATAGGAGAATTAAGTTTGAAAGAAATAAAATCCCTACTTTTGTTGAAATGTATTCGCTTTATCTATATTTTCTCGGATTAAGTTTACACAACACATCTAAAACACTAATAATATTAAGAGATGAAAAATTGGATTATGTGTCTATATGTAATTAGATCCAATGATTTGGTTCTTCATCTCGTATTTAAAAAAGAAAATGAGTATCTTATTCCTAATTATGAAACTATGGTTCAAATTGGAGACCAAAATTTCTGGTTATGGATTTGTATAGAACCAGTTCATAAATCTGAGCTTGGAATTCATAATTCAAAAGAAAGAAACATGTTTGATGCAGAAAAGTTCATTCGATCTCAAAAATATGGAAAAGATATTGCTTACACTAATAGGAGTACATGGATCCACAAGCATCTATTTTTCTAGATTTAAAACATAGATCATATTCATCACTTGTTAAAAGTTTGATTGATTGAACACTATCCAGTATTCTTTTAAAAAAGAACTAAAATGTTTGATGATTATTATCTTTTTATAAATAATAATAATTGTGATCTAATACATAGACAACTAGATTAAACTATTTGTATACTTTTACTAAAATAAAATAAACTATACAATCTCAATAAAAAGAGGTGAATTTATCGAAAATTACCAGTCCAACAATCCATTATGTAGAAAAATTATCTAGGTAAACAATTTTTTATCAATCATTTCATATTCTGGAATAGAAATTGTTAATGATTGACTGACACTATTTTCTTTTGGTGTAATTCTATATACCGTACCAAGTCCAGGTTCTTTGGATTTTGATTCAGACGCTCCAAATGGTGCAACT
>JBNAIF010000037.1:0-3022 GCA_050043595.1 Nitrososphaeraceae archaeon
ACTACTGGCAACAATGTGTAAATTTCATAGCGGGGTTCGTGGCAGTGCGTCGGTCGGATTCCCGCATCGACTTCCCAGTCCTTCGGACGGAAAATCACTCCGAAATCCGCTACGAAAAATTTACACTTAACCGTTATGGGCAAGCGTCGTTAAAGTCAGAATGTTAATTAATATGAAAAAAAGAAGACATCATTACGTTCCAGAAGTTTTATGTAAGCGTTTTACTAGAGATTGGAGAAATTTATATCGTATTGATTGCTCTGAATTGCAAAAAGGCGCCATTCCTATGTCAATAAAAGACGCTTTTGTGCAGAGGGATTTAAATACTATTAATATTGCAGGAACGAGAAATACTAATTTAATTGAAGACTTTTTAGATGAAATTTATGAGCGAGCTTTCGGGAAGTCGATTAATAAGATTCATAAAATTATTTTTGAAAATGCAAGTGATAGAACCTTTGATACAAACGATTATCACGCTATTTTAGATTTCTGTATTCTTAGTTATTTGCGCACTCCTAAAAAGCTGAGAGAAATTCATGTTCAAACTCTTCGTAGAAGTTATTTGTTTTCGTTATTTGCTAAATCAAATGAAGACATACCAGTTGTAGATAACGATTATATATTAACGAAAACTCTTCTTGATGGTATAAATGTTATTAAGAGACATATCAATGGAATGACATTCCGTATTGCTTATCATACTTTTGATGATGAATATTTTTTATTGGCAGATTTACCAATAGCATTGGTTAATACTAATGGGAGAGAATTTTTATCTCCGGAATTAGATATTATTTTGCCAGTAGCAAAAGACATTGCTATTATTTTTTCAAAATCTGAATCAGAAAGTGATATAACACATATTCAGAAACGTGAGACAATAGAAAATATAAACAAACAAATTTGTATTAATTTTCACAAGTACTTAGCATGTGCAGATAAAGATTATTTAGAACAATTTGTTCAAAGGAATAATGTTAATGCGCAGATTCTTCCAGAAATTGAGAATGTTGTAGCTGAAAAAGAACGAATAATTGAAGAATTGAAAACAGAACTTGAAAAAAATCCGAAAGGGAGATATATAAGAGTTAATAAAAATGGAATAGAGTTAATAAAAATGGAATAGAGTTTTTAAATTAAAGCCAGCCCATAACATGCGGTCATAAAACATTGCGCGAATAGTGCTTAATTTAAACGAAAAAACAATTAATAAAAGGCTTGGTGGCTTGAAAAGTCAGTGCTCACAAATGCGCAACGTTTCATACCGCAAACCCGTTAGCTTCTATTCCCCACATAAGAACCTTCCGAATAGATTCTAACTAAATTATCTATTCATACAGTTCTTATTAAGTTCTTTTGCTAACGTAAAAATTAACTACTAAAACAGAAGGGAAATGTTGAATATGAGTAAAATATAAACAATTGAAAATCATGAATTAACTTTAGTCAGAATTTTAAAAATGCACACCAAAAGCGATATGATAAACAAAATAATTTTAATTATAGCTTTAGTTCTACTTGTTACAGGTGGATACTTATTGAAAAAATCATCAGAACTAGAAATTTACAAGAATAAAGCAGAATATGAAGACAAGTATATGCAATTAACTGGAGAAGATGATGATTCCCAAAAATTTTATGAATTAAGAGAAAAATATCTTACACCTAAACACAAATTTGAAGATTACGGTATTACAACAATAATTTTAGGGTTTATACTCTCCATTATATCACTTTTAAAAATTAGGAATTTACGTAGTCCTAGAAAATGGTGGATTTTATTAACGGTTGGAGTATTTGCAGCAATTTTGACAATATTTGGTTATGTTGGCGATTTATTCTTAGAAATGACAAGAGACAGCTATCCTCCCTGGGCAGATAGTCTTGCTATACCTCTCATGGGTACACCTGTTTTACTAATGATGTCAATCGTATGGGTAATACTTAATCTTTTAGGAACAAAAAATAAATATCAAACAAAAGCTAATTTATTCCCAATAAATATTCGGGAATCCAAGAAATGGTATTTAGTGATTTCTTTAATTACAACACTTTTGATAATTATGGTAATTATTGATGGATATTTCTGGCAATTATTGTCAGGTTTTTTGTGGTTGTATTTTTATTTGTCAATAATGCAAGGATTAAAAAACGATGAAAAAGGAATGATAAAAACAGAAGCTAACAATGTGTAAATTTCATAGCGGGTTTGTGGTAGTGCATTGGTCGGATTCTCGCATCGATTTCCCAGTCTACCGGACGGAAAATCACTCCGAAAATCCGCTACAAAAACTTACACTTAACCGTTACCAACAATTTTAGCGATGAGACAGATAGTTCAAATATTATTTTTAATCCTAGCAATGGGAATAATGTCCTGCTCAGAAAAAGATTTTTTGGAAAATGGATACTATTTCTCAGTTGACGAACCATATTATTTATTCAGAATAAATAATGATACGTTAATTTTTGAAAATCCTTTTGGCGTTGATACTTTCACCTATTTACTTGAGAATGGAAATAAAATGATCTTGTCTCCAATAAACTTAGAAGACTCAATAATTAAACTCGATTACTACGGTCAACCTGATGGTTTTAAATTATTTATTGGAGACTCATTAATGAAATTTAATAAAACTGCATTTAACAATGTTACAGACTTTTATCTCAACTCAAAAGGTTATCAAATAAATGTCCCCGACCTTGACAATCCTCAATTTATTGTAGAACAGAATCTAGTTGTCACTTTATTCGTTGCAATGCAAAATGATTCGTTAAAAATGTCAATCGATGAAAATCTAACAGATATTAATAATCTTAAATTTGATTTTCAATCTGCAATTGATAAATATGAGGACTTAGTAAAACCTCTATTAATATTAATTGACCATCTCCCGAAAAGAATGATATGAACAGCTACATGTCAATAATAGTAAGAGGTTTCAGTGTTTTCGCTGTGAGGAAAGCTGGTTTAGAAAGTATATATTTATTGTGCGATCAATTTATGTATAACTTAAAA
>JBNAIF010000038.1:0-6391 GCA_050043595.1 Nitrososphaeraceae archaeon
TTTATTATAATACTTCATATTTTTCTACTGGAAATATCACACTTTGAAATCTGATATTTATAATTTACTAATATGATTTAAAATAATTAACATTTTAGTCAACAATTTGAATATAATTAAAATTATAGACAAATTACTATAAATGTATTTTATATTTTTGAACATGATATTTTTGTTTTTTGTAAAAATTCATCATGCTAACAAATTAAGTATTTTTTAATGCAATTGTACATATCTCATACTTTTTTTGTGCTTACAATTTACATTATTAAATTTAACAGTATTTAGTTGACTTTGTGTTATCGTTTACTAACAAGTCCTATATTTTAAATTCACAGGATTTTTAGAAATTATAATTTTATATATTTATAATTCTATTATGATAATGTGATTAATTATACAATCTTAAAACGATTTATTAATCGATTTAGCGAAAAAATAAATTTCTAATCTTTATGGTACTTTCAAAATCAGAAATGTAATTTAATAAAATCTTTTAAATAATATTTTTATCAACAATCTAATATCTGATATAGATTGGAATAAATTTGATCTATCTTATGTTTTCTTTCAAATAATAGAATAAAGATAATTTATGATAGTGAATATCGAAAATATTAAAGGTTGGTATTTACATTTAATTATAAAATGAAAATAACGTACTTATTTTTACTATATGTCAGTGCAGCACTAATGTTTGTAACTAGTACTGCATATGGGCAAGAAAAAAATGATGAATCGACAGCTACAACTGGACAGACCATTGAATTGTTACATCATGAGATAACTCATGATGATTTTTTTAACGAATTAGTTGGCCAAGTTAAAAATTCATTCAATACTCATGTAACTTTTATCAAAGTTACTGCTACGTTTTATGACAAAGATGATAATGTACTTAATACAGCTTTCACATATACAGACCCACAAGATTTACCACCTAAATCAAAGGGATCTTTTAGTATGCTCATTGGTGGGGACATAAAAAATATAGATACTTATGATGTTACAATAACATGGAATGGTGCTGGATCGGGTATTAATATGATTGAAGATATGAAATATATCCAATAAAATGTACAACATAAATTTCATAGATAACAAGTTAAAAAAATATAACATATTTACGTGATACAAAAAATAAAATAATCCCATTATTTTTTATTAACTACTAAAAAAATAGATATATAGATACATTATGATACTAATGTGATATAAAGAAAGAGAATATGTCTTATTCAGATAAGCATATTAATTTATTAATAAAATCATTATCATTATATATTATAAAATACATATGTAGAATTTTATTATTTGAAAAATTTTATTAACACATAAAAAAATTAGATATTATTTTCTAATATATATAATAATATTAATGAGAACAAGGATTTAGTAAATTAATATTTTGAACTTTAGGAATATCTTAATTTCAAAAATGGTTTAAATTGTTTTAAAGATAATACATGAAGATATATAAAATAATCATGTTAGTTATGGTAAATTTACAATAAATTACATTTTCAAAGAAAGCAGGATTTAAAACGACATTTTATTTTTTTATGTTTTTTTAATTGTATTATTCTTAAGAAATTCTAGATGCATAATTTAGATTTTTTATAAGATCCTTTAGTGTTATATATTAAAATGGAAATTTTATTAAATTTTAATTACTTTAATATTGTTATTTGCTAGAAAGATGTTATTTTATTTTCTATTTCTTGACTTTTTCAACATTATTTTAAATTATTATGTATTAAAGATTATATTATATTTAACATAAAATAGTTATATTTTATTTATATAGTTATATATTTAGAGACATATATTTTTAAAATCTTTATACTATATATTTACATTTTATTGTAACTATAAATAAACTACTAATTTTTTTATATTTAATATTGCAGCAATATAAAAGAGAATCAAATAGAAGATTTTTAGAAGGGAATTATCTGTAGAACTTCAGATATATATAGAACTATAAAATATACACAATGAATAAGTCGATATTATTGACTATAATGTTAATTGGAACATTAATGCAAGGTATGATTTTAAGTATGCCCGGTATTTCTGTTTCTGGTTCTCATTTTCAGTCAAATAGTAATAATAATAAAATAATGCAAGAAGCATTTGCACAGTATGGCGACAAACAATATGATAATGACTATAAGAAGAAATCATATGACCAATATGGATATGATAATGATTACAAGAAGAAAGCACATGACAACTATAAGAAAGATCGACATGCAGACTATACATATACAGACTACAAGAAGAAAGAAAAGAAGAATTTTGCAGAAATAGAAAGATTTGATGACAAATTATTTGTCTGTGACAATGGAATAGTAGTAGATGACAGAACTCAATGTCCTCTTAAATGTCCATTTGGTACAACACTTGATGGAGCATATGTTATGGATCTTGAAATCTGTGATATTGAACCAGGAACTGCAGCCAAAAAATGTCCAGTAGGTACTGACTTGGAAGGAGTACTTGTCATGAAGAAGACCCAATGTGATATATTTGAAGAATGTGCTGCTAGTTCACCATTAGGAGAATCTTTAGGTACACTTGTACCCGTAAAAGTAGCAGATGAACAATTATGTCAATTATCTGTACCAGATATAGAAATATGTCAAGGTGGAGTCTTTGAAGGATTTGCAGTAAACAATCAAGCAGTATGTAATAAAATATTATAAGGTGTAGAACCTTGTGGTCCAGAGACTGATTTGCCAGGAATGCTCACTAATGACTTACAAACATGTGAAAGATTTACAGAGTGTCCAGCAGCAAGTCCATTAGGTATGGCATTAGGTAATACTCCAGTAGATGTAGTTGATCCAGAACTTTGTAATCTTGTAATTCCGCCAGAAACTGAACTATTTCCGTGTCCTCTTGATACTCCAATGGCAGGTGCAGTAGTAACTGATCTTCTTTTGTGTCAAGCACCAAATGACGAAAATAAATGTCCAGCAGAAACTGATTTAGAGGGAGTATACGTTATGGATACAGCATCAGACTGTACCATCTTTGAAGAATGTAATGCAGGATCTCCATTAGGTATGGCATTAGGTGACCAACCAGTAAAAGTAGCAGATTCTACTTTATGTGAGTTAGACGTACCAGAAATACAATTATTCCAATGTATGGGAGGCCCAATGGAAGGTGCAGTAGTTACAGACCAAATGTTGTGTGAAGCACCAAATTCAGCAAATAAATGTCCTAATGAAGGAGTTGATTTGCCAGGTGTCTATGTTATGAATCCTCAAACTCAATGTAATATAGATATACCAGAACCACCAATTGAATGTCCTGAATCTGGATTCTTAGTAAATGATGACGTAAACTGCCCACAAAAATGTCCTGATGGTACTTATATCATGCAGGGAATGGAATGTCCAACAATAACAGGAGAATTGAATGTGACTAAAGTATTTGAGGGATGTTTCCTTCCAACTGATGATGGTATAGACTGTGAAGCTGGAGAAGGTGTTATTGTTCCTTCATCTGCCTCTGACTTTACTATTAATGTCACAGGCAACAATGCAAATCCACCATCATTTCCAGGAGATGAAACAGGTACTATAGTAACAATGGAAGATGGTGCATATGAAGTAACAGAACAAGGAATCACTTCCGTTGTACCAGAAGTATGTACCGATCTTCTTGGAAATACAATTAATGCTGGTACTGTTCTTCCTCAGGACGACAATCAATTTATTTGTACTACATTTAGCGAGGATTGTGATGGAAATATAGAAGCAGGACAAGAACTGACGTGTATCATTCAAAATACAGTATTAGTTCCTGCACTATAATTTTTTTTGAAAAAAATCAAATAAGTTAAAACAACAAATTATTTTTTTTATTTTAAGTAAAATAAAAATAAGTTAAATAAATAACTCGTTAATAGTTTATTTAAATTAAGATAGTAACTTAATTAAGCAAAACCATCTTTTGATAAAGGTATTCAAATATTTTACATCAATTTTAAATGTATCACTTTTATACCATTATGATATAATGCTATTAATTTTAATACAAAAACTACATCTGATGATAATTTAAGAGATGAACCAAACTCTGTAACAGTAGGTTACTTTGACAGTAATACAATTCTTGGTTTCTGTTACTAACCAATTTGATTCTGCTGTAACTATACTATTTTGTGATGATTATGATACATTTACTTAAGCGAGTTAATAATAGATTATTGTAGAAAATAGACTAATTTTGTTAATTATAAATAATTTTAATACGAATATAAATAATATGAAAAATTATTTATTTACTTTTTTTAAATTCGATTTACCAAATGCATGGATTAAATAAAAAAAACAAGATCTAACACCATACTACAACTTTTCTAGTTATTGTTCTAGTTTACTACTGCCAAAATCATCTACAAAAAATTATCATGTTAAATTTATTTTAATACAAACACCATACTTGATTTTTCAACGTAATTACAATATAAAAAATTACAAATCAAAAAATTAATTAAATAATCAAAAAAATTTAGTCTTTAATTAGTTATCACCGTTAAAGAATTTGATAATGATTTATTTGATATAATAAAAATATTAAATTATGGATATGTGCAATTATAAAATATACTAATTAATTTCAATATCTTGTTAGTTATGTGTTTAAAAACAAAATACGAAAATAATTAAATATTATTTTAAATTCTTTGTATTAAATAATATTATAAATTGATATGTTATTTTAAATTGTTTTACTATTTTTTTAACGTATTTCTAAGCAAAATTTATGAATTCAGTATTTTAATATAAAAATAAAAAAATTAGTACTTTACTGCATGTTCAAGTACTGTTTTAGGTTCAAAGAATGGACAGTTAACTATATGTTTGCCTTCCATTGCAGGACTGACATTTATAATATCATACTTTAATGCACCATAAATATCATCCATGGTTAGCAAAAGTTTTGCATGCTGAGGAGTTTTCCATTCAACAAAATTGATCCTCCACATAGGACTATAATATGGCGAATCAGTTGATGCACTTCCTATACCTGCTTGGTATCCCATCGGTCCTGTCCCATTTATTCCGTTCTTAAATTGATAAAGATCTATTGCAACAGATGTTTTTGCTAATTCTTCATCAGATTTTGCATATACTACACCCATCTTCTCTGCTGGTTTTTTTGGTACTGCATCAGTTACTATATAATATATAAATTCACCATTTGGACCCCAGCCTCCATGAGCAATAAAAGTGGCGACCATGTTTTCAATATCAATATTTAGTACTTGACCTCCGCCATAAGGAGTGTGATCATTAATTTTAGTTTCTTCTCTTATCATTAATTGTCCACCATCCCATTTTACTGCGGGTTTATTTACTACAATTCCAGTTTCATAAATTTTCAAATCTCCATATTCTTGTGCAGCTAAAATTTGATCTACTGATCTTAATTCTTGAGCATAATGTTCATCTTTCCATTCAACTAGATTTACATGATATAATGGGCTATAGTTTTTATCTCCAGGTTTGCCACTTAGTACTGAAATTTGAGAATAAAATGGACCATCTCCTTTTATTCCATTCTTAAAAACAAATATTTGTCCTGCAACTTCCTTAGGTGTTTTAGATAGTATTGGTGCATAATTTACTTTGAAACCGGTTAATTCAGTTATTTTTTCTGCTGTTTCTAAATCAGAAGAATCAGTTGCTATATAATATATCTCGGTTCCATCTACATAACCTTTGATCAATGGGATGTCAATAGGCACGTTAAATGGAAGTTCTTTATAATTATAGAAATCATCGTTATATCTATTTTCATTATATTCTTTGTCTTCATTCATGTATTTTTGATCATTATAAGAATATGATGAATCATACCCGTCATTATAACGATCATAATATTTGTTATCTTCTTCACTTATTGCATACACATCGTTGATAAGATGTGTTGAAAATGTTCCAGCAATAACACCAAGAACTAGTACGGTCATAACAGACAAGGAAAATTCTTGTTTGTTCATGTAAATCTCTAGAATACATAATATATTACACGTTCTTCACATAATTATATATAATTTCTATTATACTAAAATACCTCAAATTTGTTATAACATTTTTATATCTTTATTTATTGATATATTTTTCAATTAAAAACTAATAAAAAACTAGTTAATATTACCTACTTGATTATAATAATTCAACTTTAAAAAAATGATAAATTTTAAATACTTGTAAATTTATTTTTGTGCAACATTTAAAAATCATTTTACCGAAGTAGTATTATGTACTTTTCATTAGCTTTTTTATTAATTTGTGTGTTATCTATGATTTATGTTGTAGATTCATATAGTGATAAAAATTCAGATATTGATTTTTTGAATAATAATTAT
>JBNAIF010000039.1:0-5563 GCA_050043595.1 Nitrososphaeraceae archaeon
GCCTCTTATCAAAATAGGAACATTTTCTATTATTTTTAATATCGAGTCATCACATGGTGTAAAAATTTTTCTGTCGTGGATTAAAAAGTAATCTGCACAATCACTCAAAGATTTGATTGCCTTATTTTCATCTTTTATTATTGGCATGTTCGTATCATTTCCACTTGTCATCACTAATACATGATCTTGTACAAAATTTAATAATGAAATATGAAAACCAGTGTATGGTAACATTACGCCTATGGTATTTAATGAAGATATAGCAGGAGAAAGATAATATTTTTTGTTCTTATTTAGAAGAACAATCGGTCTTGAAGAAGAAGATAATATTCTTTTTTCAATCTCATTTATAATGGCAAAAGATTTAGTAGAATTCAGATCTCTACTCATAACAGCAAATGGTTTATTTTTTCTATTTTTTTTATTTCGTACTTTTATTATTGGATTAGAATTGGTAGCAGAAGTTATGATATGAAACCCTCCTATACCTTTTGCTGCTATTATGTTACCTTCTGTAATTAATTTAGCGCAAGATAAAATCGGATCTTTTTCTCCTGTAACTATATTTCCATATCTGTCAATCAATGAAAATTTTGGTCCACAATCAGTGCATGAGATCAATTCATAATGAAATAATCTATTATTTGGATCATTATATTCATTATTGCATTTAATACATATTGGAAAATTATTCATTGTTGTGTTTATTCTATCGTAAGGAAAATTTTCTAATATTGAATACTTTGGTCCACAATCAGTGCAAGATATAAAATAATAATTATTTCTTCTTTTGCCATATGAAAAATCATTTATACATTTATTACAGATACCGACATCTGGTTGAATCGGTGAACCAATAGTATTTATTTTTGTTGAACTTTTAATAATAGAAAAATCATTGTATTTTATGTCTTTCCTGTCAGTATCCTGAACAATTTTGATATCATCGTATTTTGCTAGGATTGGTTTTTCTTCTTTTATTTTAGATAGAAATGAATCTAGATTTCTTTTTTCGCCACTGATGTATATTTCAACTATACCATCACCGCGATTCTGAATATATCCTGAAAGATTCAATTTATTGGCAACTCGATAGATAAAAGGTCTAAATCCAACACCTTGTACAATTCCAGAAATAATAATTTTCAAATTAGTTCTTTAATTAGAAAATAAATTAAATTTTCTTTTATTTAATATTTTTGAATTAATAATATAATGTTATTATCTAGCAGATAATATTGATAATTCAATTTTTTGATTTTATTTTTTGGGTAAAAAAACCATATACTGAAAAAATAACAAAATTATTATCAAAAATTCTTGATTTGTAAAGTTTTTTTTAATCAATATTTTTTAATTTTTAAATCATAAAAATAGTATTAATTTCTACAATTTATACTATTAGATATTTTTTTAATAGAAAATAAGATTTTTTCAAATATAATTTTTCAACACCTAAATTAAATATAAAAAAATTTAATATTTTAATGGTTCATTATCGTATATATTGTTAGTTATTATTAGTTTTTTGCTCTTCATCATATACAGCATTTCTTACAATATCAATTGAGTCAATATTACAGGAGATACTCTTTATACCATATCTTATTAAAATTTTAGCCATATCTGGATTACTTCCGCTCTCTCCACAAATAGATGTTTCTACACCATATTTATTACAAATATTAATTACCTTTTCCATTGATCTTAAAATAGATGGATGAAATTCAGAATATAACTTGGTTAATCTTTCATTGTTCCTATCTAAACCTAACATAAGTTGTGTCAAATCATTAGTTCCAAAACTTGCAAAAGATATTCCTTCTTTACAAAGATCTTCAATTATCATAACAGAAGATGGTGTCTCTACCATTATTCCAATTTTTGCTTCAGGAGACAAATTAATCTCTCTGGCAATATCTTTTGCTTTTTTTACCTCTTCTACTGAAATAACAAATGGTAACATTATCTGTACATTGGTTAATCCTTCCTTATGTAAAGAGTTTATTGCATTAAATTCAGTCTTTAATAATTCTAATTCATCCAAGCTTCTACGAATACCATGCCAACCAAGCATAGGATTAGATTCATGAGGTTCATCTTTTCCACCATCTAAATTTCTGAATTCATCGGTTCGAGCATCTAATGTTCTCACCCAAACCGGACGTGGATTAAATGCTTTTGCAATGGGTCTTATTCCATCTATTAAAATTTTTATGTATTGGTCCTGTTTGCCTTCTCTTACTAATTTAGATGGATGAATTCCATACAGTGTAATTAGATGCTCTATTCGTAGTAAACCTACACCATCTGCCTTTGATGCTATCTTTTCAATTCCACGGCTAAATGCAGTATTTACTTTGACTTTCGTGATAGTTTTTGGTACATCAAGATTTTTATCACTAATCTTTTCAAATTTTTCTTTTTCATCAAGTAGTATTTTTAATTTACCTTCATAGACAATACCATTATATGCATCAACAGTTACTTCTTGCAGGTCTTTTAAAATTTCAGTAGCATTTTGTGTCCCAACTATTGCAGGTATTCCCATTTCTCGAGAAACTATTGCAGCATGACAAGTTCTTCCACCTAGATCAGTAATTATGGCTACAGATTTGCTCATAGCAGGCACTAAATCAGGAGAAGTCATCTTTGTCACAATTATATCGCCTCTTTCAATCTTTACAATATCTTCTTTCTGTAAAACAAGTTTTATTTTTCCACTTGTTATTCCAGGAGATGCTGCAGTTCCTTGTAAAATTTTGTTTTTATCTTTGTAATAATTTATATCAATAATTTTTTTCATCAACTCTTTTGCATTAGTAGTAATTGATCTTGTCTGAACAAATGTAATTTTACCTGTTTCATCTATTGCAAATTCTATATCTTGTGGATTATTTTCGTAGTATTTTTCTATAAGTATTCCATATTCGGCTAATTTGATGATTTCTTCTTTTGTTAATACCTGTTCGTTTACTTTATCTTCAGGAACATCTATCTCTATATTTTTACTAAGTTTATAATCATACAAACGCATCTTAGTTTTTTTAGCTATTTTCAAGTCAATTATTGAGGTTTCATCATAATTTTCTTCTAATATTTTGGATTTATCAACATGATAGGAATCTGGAGATACTTCTCCTCCAACAATACTTTCACCTAACCCCCAGGTAGCCTCAATTAAAATTACGTTTTTTCCTGTTGTAGGGTCAATAGTAAACATTATTCCAGATTTTTGAGAATTTATCATTTTTTGAACAATTATTGATATACTGGCTTTTGAGAAACCATGTTTTGAACGATAAAAAATAGCTCTTGGTTCAAATAATGAGGCCCAACACTTTTTAATTGCTAAAATCACATTTTCTTCTCCAGATACATTTAGAAAAGAAGATTGTTGTCCTGCAAATGAAGCGGTTGGTAAATCTTCTGCAGTAGCAGAACTTCTTATTGCACACAATAAATCTCTTTTATCTATCTTATTGACATCTTGATCATCATACTTTAATGAGTTATATGATTCAATTATTTTTGACTTAATTTGAGAAGGAATTTTTGATGAAAGAATAGTCTTTTTTATTGTATTTGAGGCATGTAATAATTCTTGTGTATTGTCTACATTTGTATTTTTAATAATTTCATCGATCTGATTTTCAAGATTATTTTCTTTCAATAATAGATCAAATGATAAAGTAGTTACAGCAAAACCTGATGGAACTGGGATATTGAATTTAATCATCTCACCAAGATTTGCGCCTTTTCCACCAACTATTTTTATATCATCTTTTCCAATTTTGTCAAGGTTTACGGTGTATCCATACGTCATAAATACACATATTCAATCAAAATATTTAAAAATTATAAATTCAAAGACAAAACATTATTACGATATTGATGATTCCTGTTAAGATTCTTATATTTGGAAATAAATTAGTTAAAAAAGACAGTCTTCCTTTAGAATTGATTCCCAATTTAGAAAAAGAGTTTCCAGATATAGAGTTTAAAGAATTTGATTCTATAGAGGAAATTCAAAATGAAGGACCGATTATTTACATTATAGATACTGTAGAAAAAATCAAAAATGTAACCTTGATAGATGATATTGACCAAATAGTCATCTCTAAAAATATCTATAGTATGCATGATATGGATTTAGGATACATGTTAAAATTAATGAAAAAGATAAAAATTATCGATAAATTTATTATTTTTGGAATACCAATAGATACAAATCTTACAAAGTTAGAGATTTTTATTCAATTAAAAGAAAAGATTAAATCCATTTTAGTTTAAGAAAATGACTTGCACAGCTCATGCAAGGATCATATGCTCGTATTATTTTTTCCAATTCATGATAAATTTCGTGTTTTCCTTTGTTTAATATCTTTGGCAATACCAACCTAATATCATTTTCCATTTTTATTTGATTTTGTGATGTAGGAATGACAAAATTAGCATATGTTACTTTTGAAGTATCATTTACCTCTAAATGATGGTATAATGTTCCACGTGGTGCCTCAATAACTCCTACACCTCGTTTACTTTTTCCTTTAAAAATTATTTTAGGAGGTGATTCTTTTTTGAAATCATTAGTTTCCAAAAGTTGAATTGAATGATCAATACAATGCAATACTTCAATAGCCTGCGCCAGATTATTATGATAAATATTAGAGGATGGAAATACCTTCAGATACTTTGATAAATCTTTTTTGGATTTTTTACATAATCTTTTTTTTCCTAAATTAATTCTTGCCAAAGCTCCCACCATGTATTCATCCTTTCGGAATTTGAAACCAGTAGCTTGAGAATATGGAATTATAACACGTTCTAAATGATCCCAGAAATGTTCTTCTTTTATTGTTAGTCCAGAAGAAGTCAATATATCACCCTCTAAGAAACTATAATCTTTACTAACAAGAGATATGAAATTAGTTTCCCTTGTAAAATCAAATTTACTGTTATAAAATATTTCAAGTAAGTCAAAAACATGTTCTCTTGTTTTTTTCAATTGTACTATTAATTTTTTTATATCTTCTTTTGAAGGTATATGTGAAAAATGGCCAATTTTTTGAAATGTCGGATGTACTGCCCTTCCAGCTATAACTTTTGAAAGATTATTTCCTGCGCTCTTGACTGCAAAGGCTTGTTTTATTAGATTATCTTGGGATTCTTCAAAATCAAAGATCGAATCTTTACCGAAAATATCAGGCAAGCAAAAAAAATAAAGATGTAAAGCATGGTCTCTTATCATCATGCCATACACAGAAAGTTTTCTTAGGATTTGTGTCTGTTCAGAAGGCTGAATATTAAAACATTTTTCTACTGCTTCTATACTACATGTCAAATGTGCTATACTGCATGTTCCACAAATTCTTGAAACGAATTGAGGTATACTTGAATAATGTCTCTTTCTTACTGCTTGAGTATAGAATCTTTTATTTTCGCTAATTTTTAATTTAACGTCTTCAACTTTTCCATTTCTTATCTTAACCTGCAAGTCTGCATGTCCTTCTGTCTTGCTTAGTTGTTCAATATTAATATCTAAATTATCATGCATTTATCA
>JBNAIF010000040.1:0-7929 GCA_050043595.1 Nitrososphaeraceae archaeon
AATAGGCGATCTTGGGGGGAAGATAACAAGTCAGAGTCATAGATGTCACAAATTCTCCTACGATTGAGTTTAATGTTTCCACTATTGGTACATTTAGAGATGTAGAAGTCATAGAATTACATACTTGTGTTAGTCTTACAGGGTCTGATGGTGTTTCATACGGTCAAACAAATGAAATAATCATGACTAGAGATGGCAGCGAAAGTATGTTTTATAGGTGGTGCTACAGGTTACCATACTGGGAATGGTGAAAAAATGAGATATATATGTAGTATATTTTTTAAAGCTTTATCATCAACAAAAGAAAAACTTGCTTTTCTTAATAATATCTTGTGTGTTTTTGAAAATGATATAGATGAATCTAATAATTCTAAAATAGAACTATGGAAATGAAAATAATGATGAAAAAATAAATAAATAAAAATATTCTTTCTAAAATATCGAATTAAATTTTTTTATCTTTTAAACGTACATTAATTATATCTCGTAAGTAACGCTTAAATTCATTGAAAACTTTGTTGTTATGTGACTCAACATCGTCCAACTGGTATTACTGTAATTGCTGTTCTCATGATAATTGGTGGATTAATACTTTTATTTACTGGACTTACTCCGTTGTTTATAGGTCCTCTGATTAGCATTGATTCTGACTATTCAACTAGTACATTAGGATTACTTATTACAGTTGGCGGTTTAACATTAGTAGGTTTAGGAATAGCCAGTTTAGTTGTGTCATGGGGTCTCTTAAAAGGAAAAGGATGGGCTCGTTTAATTACACTTATAATAAGCATAATTGCAATAATATTTGCAATTATTTCTCTTATAGGTAGTCAAGATTTAATACATGTTGTTTCAGTAATCATTTATGGTGTAATAATTTACTATATGTTTACAGGTAAAGTAAAATTATTTTTTGGTACGGTTAAAGATCCAAATACCTGATCTATTTTCTATACTAATTTTACAATATGATTCTAAATATTAAAATCTGAATATAAATTAATAGAATATCTCCATGGGATTCATTTTTTGTATTGGTATCGGTTCTCCTCCTTGAAATAATTCTTTAAAGCTCTTTTTTTGTCTATATTTCATTAAGTTTATAATAATAATAGCTATATGCAAGATAGTGGAACCATATTATATGGATGAATCTATTCCAGACTGACTCAAATATTTTTAGATTAACTTATTTTTTTTATAAATAATTTGAAGTATCTTGTAATCTGTATACAATAGAAATAACACTTATTATTTAGATAGTCAATATATGATAAATCATTACAACAATTACATCAATTTAAATTATTTGAAGACATAGAAATTAATTAAGTATTATTTGGTGGACATAAAAGAGGAATTAAACGTGGATGGTTTCAATTTATTATTTAATCATAGAATAAGACTAATGAAACTTATTTCTAATAATAGCATGTTTTAAACCATTTTATATAATCCACATGTACTTCTTTTATCTATATGCCAAAGATCAAGTATATTGTTATTATTAGGAAAACAATTTTGATGCTGTTTTTATCATAAAAAATATAGATGTTGAAACTTCAGAAAGTAGGTCTTGTTCATAAGCTAATGAAGCAAGCCCTCTTCCTTTATTTTTGATAGAAGAAATATAATTATCAATTAGAAAATCTTCAACATATTCACATAATGTTCCTTTTACTATTACTCCATTCAACAATCCCATGCATTCTTTTCCCAATGATAATATGTTTCCATGAGGAGAATAATCAAATTCAATCATTTCCACTTCTTTTTCTTTTCTTCTTATATTTTTCGCAACATTTCTTGCTTGTCTAACTGCAAATTGAGCTAGTTGTGGTGCACTATCTCCATTTTTTAAGGTCATATTTGATATATCACCTATTGCAAAAACATCTTGATATCCATGAATTTGTGAATATCTATTGATAATTATTCTATTTGACTTTGTTTTCTTGATTTGCGGATTTATTTTAATGTCACGTCCTTTGATACCTGCAGTCCATACTGCAATATCATAATAAATCTTATTTTTACTATTTTTAAGAACTAAATATGATTCAACTATTTCTTTAATCGGATCTTTTGTAATTATTTCTACATTTTTATCATTCAATAATTCTCTAATGTCATGTATTAATTTTTTATCCCATCCAGGAAGTATGTCATTTTTTGCTTCTATTATTTTTATTTTTATTTTTTTCTTAAATGTTTCAGAAAGAGCACCTCCTAAACTTATTCCAGTAGGTCCGCCACCACAAATAGCTATGATGATCTCTTCTTTGCTATTCATTATCTTTTCTTTAAGTTTGATTGCATCCTCTAATGATCTAAAGGAAGTTGTGTATTTTTCTGCACCAGGAATATTAAAATAAGCGTTAGAAGCTCCTAAGGCGATTATGATATAATCAAACGTATATTTTTTATTGTCTATTGTATAAACTATTTTTTTATCAATATCAATTTCTTTTATTGACTTGTTAACAAAATCAATTTCGTTTTTCAATAAACTCTTTATATCCAGACCAACATCATCAAATTTTTTAATATTAGCAGTCACTAAATGAATTTGTTGCAGTAATTGATGGTATGAATTTTTGTCAAATAATTTTATATCAAAATCAATGCCATTTTCTTTATTTAGTAAATTAGCTGCTGTAAAGATACCTCCATATCCAGCTCCTAAAATACCTATTTTTTTATTCATGCGTTATATGTTTATTTTTTTGCAGAATTAATAAATAAAATTGTTTTGACAATGCATGATTTTGCATTGTAACATCAAATTATTATAATATCTTTATTACTTTGTTTCAAATAAAATTGGATATTTTAATTTCGTCCTGTTAACTATATTCATATCTATAATTTTATTATACAACAATAAAAGATAAATCTTCTAATGTTTATAGTAATTAAAATATGATAAATTATGAATTTCTATACGCTTTTACTAAGGAAGTTTCACATATTGACAAGTCTGTAAGATGGGTTGCTATCACTAATGATGTAGGAGTACTCTTGGTAGTAGAAATAAGAGAAGGACTTGCCCCTCTTTTGACGGAAGAAGAAAATGAACAATACGCAGCTGCTGCTATTTCAAGACATAAACTAAGAGTGAATTATCAAGATAAAATAGGAAAGTTAACTTATGCTTTAGGTAAATATGAAAAAATATTTAGAGTTACAGTGCCAATTAATGAAAAATATTACCTGTTTTTAACTATTGATTCAGATTTGCAGAATGTAGATTCAATAGTAAATCAACAAATAATTCCAATAATTCAAAAAAACATAGATAAATTTCAATAAATTTTCAATATTTTTTAATTTAGATATCTTTTTAGACGTAAAATCATATCGTTATTTTTCAATTGGTATTTATTGTTGTACTTAATTTAATATGGTATATGAGTGGTATTCATTCAGATTATGTTGGTGGTACTTTTAGATGCACAATATGCGCCAAAGAATTTTTTTCTAAAGATGCTGCAGATAAACATTTTTACGAAACGCATACTGAAACAACAATAGTTGGAGAATAATTTAAAATAATTAATTAAAGAATATTCATAAATTTAAAAACATATAATTAATTTTATATTTTATGCTATTATCATTTGATTTTTTTCATTAATTCTAAACATTGATCATTAAAATTTTTCCATCCATCTATTAATTTCATGTTAGACTCAAACATGAATATCATGGCGCTATTATAATTTCTAATATTTTCTCTTGTTGAATTTAATACGTTTATTGTAAATTGATTGCTTGCTTTCATAATTTCAATATATTTTTCAATTGCTTCATTTGTCATTTTTTTCATTTGAGTATTATAATTGTCCGATTCGTTTGAATTCTTACTAAGTATGTCAGTTTCAAATCTTTTTTGTAAATCTTTTGTTAATTTACTCATATTATGTATACAGTGCAAGTAATCTTGCTGAAGATTTGATATGGATTGTATATACATAGGTTGGTTCTTTTCATTTTCTTCTATTAATTTTCTAATATTATCATTTACCGCATCATAAAAATGATATAAAAATAAGTTATCTTTAGATTCTTCTCTTTGACGTTCTTTTGTTTTACCGCTATTTCCTTCTGTCAATAGAATTAAGTTAATGCAAATTTACTATAAAAAGATTAATCTACATTAGTGTTTATAATCATTTTATTTTGCGATTATTTTTACTGAAAGTAATTAATATTTATTCTAAAATACATTTATCTTTAATTAAACTGGGAATTGAAATTTTTTAATTGATTTTACGATAATCAATATTTGTATTTATATATGCTTATATAGTTTTCATAGCGAATAGTAATATATATATGAGATGTAAACGTTTGTAATGGCTCATTTAATTCGTTTGCATTGCGTATTAAAATATGAAAAAATAGGTGAAAAAAAATGGATGATAAAATAAATAAAAAGATAAACGATAATAATTCCAGCTATTCACTTGATACTGAAAAGTTTTTAGAAATTTATAAAAAATTTTTCGATTTCATGAATATGCCTAAAATAGGGCCATATCATGCATTTTCTAAAGATTTTATGCATGAATGGGAAAACTTATCTGAGATGATGTCTATTTTTATGAAATTTCAGCTTTCGTATTTTGATTATCATCAAAAAATGAATATTACGTATTCAAATGCAATGAATAAATTTCTCAAAAATATGAAATTTAAACTTGATTCAAAAGATGATTTTGATTCTAATAGACAATTATTTATTGAAATATTTGAAAAATCATACACAGATCTTTATGGTTCTAAGGATTTTTCTTTAAGTTATTCTAAACTACTTGATAATTACATGGATATTATTAAATCCATACAGAAATTCAACGAAAAAAATTTAAAACTTTTAAATCTTCCTTCTAAAGAAGTAGTCGATCAAATAATTAAAGATATTTACACGATGAAGAAGGATATACATGATCTAAAGAAAATGAATGGTGTAGTTAATAGTGAACCTAGTCTCAACTAATATTGATAATAAATTAAATAAAAAAGATAATTCTATTGAAGTAGTATTCAAAGATCTCTCAAGAAAATTATCTAAAACATGTGATGTGTTAAATGATATTGAAAGAGCTTCTGTAGGAAATACAAAATCTCGTATTATCTATGAAAATGAGATCTACAGACTCTTACACTATGAACCTGTATTCAAAAACCCCATGAAAATACCAGTTCTGATAGTTTATGCTCTTATAAACAGGTCATACATTCTGGATCTCCAAAGTAATAAAAGTTGGATAAAGAACTTAGTCGATCAGGGATTTGATGTCTATTTGATAGACTGGAAAGATCCACCTTATACCTCAAAATATATTTCATTTGATGATTATGTGAATTATTATATAGATGATTGTGTTGATATGATAAGAAATAATCATTCTGTAGACCAAATTACTTTACATGGGTATTGTATGGGTTCTACAATGTCAGCAATGTATTGTTCTCTTAATAAACACAAAATAAAAAATTTAATTACCTTGGCACCTGTAATAAACACAGAAAAAGATTCTACAATAATAGGAAATTTTGCTAGAACTATGAACGCCGATAAAATATTAGATAGTATTGGAAATCTATCTACCGATATATTATATTCCTGTTTTTCTACATTAAAACCATTTAAACAGGGTTTTAATAAATACATTAATCTTGTTGAAAATATTGACAATACCAAATTTGTAGATAATTTCTTAAAGATCGAAAGATGGTTATATGATACTCCTCCTATCTCTGGAGAAACTTTTAAACAATGGGTTGTTGATATATATCAAAAAAATCTTTTGTATCATAATAAGTTTAGGTTGGGAAACAAAAGAATAGATCTTAAAAAAATAGATATTCCTGTATTAAATATCGTAGCGAATGAAGATCACCTTGTTTCACCAGAGTGTAGTACTTCTTTTAACGATGTTATTTCAACTGAAGATAAAACATTGTTACGTTTTCCTACTGGTCATGTAGGACTTATAGCCAGCAGCTATTCCCAAAAAAATGTTTTACCACGTGTAGGAAGATGGCTTAGAAAAAGATCTTCCTAGAACATCTTAAGAAATATTAATCAAAAAGTTTCTTATTATAGAAACAAATTCTTTTGGTTTTTCTAGAAATGGTGTATGTCCACAACTCTCTATTATCTTTAGTTCGCAATTTAAAATTTTTTGATATTCATTACCATATTTAACTGGAATTAATTTATCGTTTTCTCCCCATATTAATAAAGTTGGAACTTTGAAATTTTTTATTTTTTCAGTAATGTTCTCTGTGTTTTTTAATGACATTATTGTAGACATAAAAGAGTACTTTGAATTTTCAAGACGCATTCTATTTATGAAATCCTTAATTGATTCATCGGTTACTATTTTTGTATCAAAAGACATTTCTGAATAAGCTTTTTTTACATTGTTGTAATTTGGATAAATAGCTGCGGTCATATAATCATTTAGTGCATCAGTAGAATTTTTCATCAATCCGGCTGGTGAAACTAGAATTAATGATTTTGTTTTTTTTCTATATTTTAATGCATATTCTAAAGCAATGTATCCACCAAATGAAGAACCAATAATGTTTATGTCCTTTAATTTTAATCTATTAACAAAGTTATTTAGAAATTTTATAAAAAATTCACTATTATACTCAATTGTTGGTTTATCGCTATAACCAAAACCAATTATGTCTGGAACAATAATCCTAAAATAATCTGCCAATTTTGGAGCTACTCTTTCCCATCTCTCTGCTGATGCCCCCAGGCCATGAAGCATAATTATAGTTTCAGATGTTTTAAGTCTGCTAGTTTTATAGTCTAAATATCTTATTTTTGAACCGTCAATTGTTAGATAATTCATCAATGGAAAATCTTCAGACATGAAATCAGTTATACTAATTCTTTTAGTTTAATATTTTTTCTTATTGACTTTCTAATGTTGGAAATTAAGAGCTTCTATGGTTCAAAAAATTAAGTTAGTATATGTATAAATAATTTAAGATATTAAAAAAATCCAATGATTAAACTTAATAATCACTTTTTATATAAGTATATAAAATGGCAAAATTAGAAGAAATAGTTTTGTTTGTTTCAGATCCTGAAAAATCGTTAGAATTTTATCGTGAAATCTTGAACTTTAATGTAGTTAATAAATCCGAATCCGTGATCGAGATATCATCCGGTCAGAAAGAAAATTATAGCATCATGTTAACTTCAAATTCTGGAATTGAAAGTAATACAAATAACAATACCGACAATAATTCTATTCAAAACACCATGCTTGTGTTTAAGATTAGTGATTTAAATGAATTAAAAAACACAATCCAAGAAAAAGGCATAAAAATTCGCAAGGATGTTGCTGATGAATCTTATGGGAAAAGTATTATCATCGAAGATTATGATGGTCATCTTATATCTCTGGTTGAAGTCAAGGTAAAAGATGAAATGTCACAAATTCCTTATTATCATGGATTTGCACCTACTTAAATTACTACCATCGTAACATTTATTATCTCTTTTTTGTTATAGTAAAGCATAAAAACTATCTTCTCTATATGTAAAATATAGCTAAGTACTTATTCTACATATTTATTGTTAGCAAGTAATATATCAATCTCAGGTTCTATAAAAACCATGAGTAACAATCAAGAAAAGAAGAACTCAAAAACATCTGAACAAATAAAGAAATCACAAGAAACAATCAATGAAATGATTGACGAAACAACAAAGACTATAAATAAAAACACCGATCAAGTCCAAAAAGCAATACCAAGATTTACGGATACTTTTAATGCGTATTATCAAGATATATTGAAATTATCCAATGATATTACTGTTAATTATATCGAAAGTCAAAAACATCTTGTGAACGCCTACCAATCTGCATTTACGCAATTTGTTGACAATATTTA